>CAYZDG010000010.1:0-11988 GCA_964477165.1 uncultured Gammaproteobacteria bacterium | reverse complement strand
GTTGGCCTATTGGCCATTTGTGCTAGAAGGATATAAAAAAGGTGGGGGGCTGTCTATATTGACTTAATTATGTATATGTGCTATTATTTATATATTACTAGATAATCTAGCGAACTGGCCTGGCAGAACCCAGGAGATCATTGAAAAAGAAGGAAGGATTGCAATGAGTAGCAATACGGCCTTGAACAATGCGAGTCTCGAGTTGACCCAAAAAGTACAGACGCATTTTCCACGTAACATTTCGCCCGATGTCCTCGCGGCATGGAACGGGTACCCAGTGAGCATGTTGACGGCACGCTTGAGTGAAGTCTTCGGCGTCATGCCGGAGCGAGTAGTTACCCCTAAGTTCGAGCTGGTGAAGGATCTCGGCGTCGTCGTGGTTCCTCCGGACTACCAGCATAAATGTCTGGACAGCTTCATCCAGGCGAACAGCGAGAAGTTCTACGGCGTCAATGATAATATCACCGACGCGAACTTCAGTGCCAAGTCGACAACCAAGCTCGCGCCTGGTCGTAAGCTGCGGGTACGGGTTTACAAGCAGACCGTTAGCGGCACGACGACCTCCGGGGAACGCATGGACTTCCTGCGTCAGAAGCCAGGCAATGTCTGGTTGGGTGCCCAGGGCGTAACCTTGGTCTGGCCGAGGCGCGAGGAGCTTCCCAAGGGAGTCTGGTACTGCTCGTTTGACGAGCCAGACGCCCTCTGGCAAGACTCCGGCGGTAACCACAGGGTGCCGCACTTGGGCTGCTACACGGGCGGCGACTTCAGCTTCAACCTCGGCGACTTCGAGAGCGACTGGAACCCTGACTATTGCCTGCTTTCCTTCTGCGACGAAGAGTCCTTGGAAGCTTAGTCGCTTAGGTAAGCCTTGGATCCTTAGAAACTTAGAACTTAAACGGCCCTTGCAACGCAAGGGCCGTTTTTGTATCCTGTATTCGGACAATAGATTCGACCTGCGGTTACTTTCCGCCCGCCGAAGCTTTGGCGAAGGAGGGGACTTCAGGCCATCAAGGTCTCGCAGTGGGGTTCCGCCAGTGGTTTGTTGGATACGTCTGGCAGACGAGTGCGGCCCGCCGTGATAAAAAACCAATACGTCGGTGCGGCACGCTCATGCGTATTAAGACGCAGGGTAAAATGCAGGGAGTGGCCGGTGCTGCTCCCGGTGAGCTGGAACGCATGCCGTACATTGCTGGTGAGGGCTCTCCGACGGTAACCACAGGGTGCCGAACTTGAACTGCAACACGGACGGCGACTTCAACTTCAACCTCGGCAACTTCGAGAACGACTGGAACCCTGACAATTACCTGCTTTCCTTCTGCGACCTATACGGTTTTTCTCCCGCTACTTTGTGGCGGGAGTTTTCTCGTGCAGGCTCTTCTTCCATCCGCCGAGCATTCTGCCGACCTCATCGAGCAGTAATACTAGTGAGCCGTAGCACGTGTGGTCGAGCGATTTCTGCTCCCAGCCTAGCTGCAGGAAGAACTTGAGGAGGTCGCCTCTGCCGATCGCTTGGGATACTAGCGACAGCTTTTCGAACTTGTCGTACGCGAAGGTAGCCCTAAAGATTAGCTCGAGCAGCGAGAGGAACGTCTCGTCGATTCGCGCGCCAATAGTGTACCGGTCGAGCCGATTTACATTTAATAAATATTTGTGCCAGGCTTGGTACGCTTCTTTAGCTTTAACTAATACTAACGGAGCGTCGGGGGGGGGGGTCTAAAAGTATGTTCAACCATAAATACGAAAGTATTATTACAATTGATAATCTACTCGCGACCTGGGAGAAATTTTTGCGCGGTAAACGCCACAAGCGAGATGTTATTCTCTTTCAGGCCGAGCTTGCCGTCAACCTGGTCAGCCTCCACACCTCTTTAGTGAACCGTACGTATCGGCACGGTGACTACTCCGCGTTTAACATTTCCGACCCCAAACCGCGCAACATCCACAAAGCCACGGTGCGCGATCGGCTACTGCATCACCTTATCTACAAGGCACTGTATCCCTACTTTGATCTTCGGTTCATCTATGATTCCTACTCATGTCGCAAACACAAGGGCACACATCGCGCACTCGACAGATTCAATTTTTTTGCCGGGAAGGTATCGAAGAACTATTCTCGGACGTGTTACGTTCTTAAGTGCGACATAAAAAAGTTTTTTGCTAATATTGATCACTGTATACTACTAACTATTTTACGACGGCATATTGCTGACGCCGAAATTATTGATCTAATTAGTCGGGTTATCTCCAGTTTCCACACCACCGCGCTCGGTATTGGTCTGCCGTTGGGTAACCTCACTTCGCAATTACTAGTTAACGTCTATATGCATGAGTTTGATATGTACGTGAAGCAGGAGCTGCGGGTGCCGTATTACATTCGCTATGCCGACGACTTCGCTGTTCTATCCGATAGTAAGGAATACCTTGTTGATTTACTGCAGAAGTTTGAGGAATTTTTGTACGATAGGTTAAAGCTAACCATGCATGAGCATAAAGTTTACATTAAGACGTACGCTTCGGGCGTGGACTTCCTCGGCTGGGTGCATTTTCCGTACTATCGACATATTCGGACAAGTACGAAGCGTAAGGTGATAAAAAAGTTGCGAGGCTATCCAAAACCGCAGACTGTAACTTCATATCGTGGGTTGTTGGGGCATGGGGATACATACGATTTACAGCGGCAGGTGGGGCTAGTCGAGAGAGCGTAAATAGTTGACGAAGCACTGTTTTTCTCGTAAAGTCTTTATTCATGAACGTCACCGAACTTGCCCGTAGGTTGCAAATGCCAACTCGCGAATTACTGGAGCAGATGCCCCGGTTAGGTTTTTCTGTTGGTCGGCGAGCCATTAAGGTAGATGACCGGTTAGTGGAGCGCATTACCGAGGCCATTACCAAGGATAAGCAACGACGCGATCAGGCCGCGGCAGCGTCTGGCGTGCGCGAGGTTGGTTTGGGCGAGCAAACGCGGCAAGCTGAAAGCCGTCGTAGTTTGCCACTGCCTCTACCTTCAGCTATCGCGGTGCGAGACTTTGCCGCTGCTTTAGGCCTGCCAGTGGCTAAGGTTATTGGCGAGCTTATGCGCAACGGTGTTATGGCCAGCATCAACGAGCGCATCGACTACGAAACCGCCGCCATTATTGCCGAGGATCTTGGTTTTAAACCCACCCCCGCCTCCGCTGAAGCCGCAGTTGTTTCAGGTAGCGGCGAAGGATCCTCCGCACGCCGCACCAGCAATGATGAGGAGCCAGTACGACCACCAGTGGTAGTGGTTATGGGGCACGTGGATCACGGCAAAACCACGTTGCTCGACGCATTACGCCACGCTAACGTGGCGGCCAGCGAGCACGGGCATATTACCCAGCGACTAGGAGCGTACCAGGTGTCTATTAACGGGCGTTCGATTACATTTTTAGATACGCCGGGTCACGAGGCATTTGCTTCGATGCGTACGCGGGGTGGCCGAGCTGCCGACGTCGCGGTTTTGGTGGTGGCGGCGGATGATGGCGTGCAGCCGCAAACCATTGAGGCATTACAAATTATTCAAAGCGAAAAACTGCCATTTGTTGTTGCCATTAACAAGGTAGATAAGGCCGACGCGAACATAGATCGTACTAAGCAGCAGTTGGCCGAGCTAAACGTGGCAACCGAGGACTATGGCGGCAAGGCCGTGGCTGTGCCAGTGTCGGCTAAGGCCGGTACTGGGTTGCAGGAGTTGCTTGAGACAGTGCTACTAGTAAGCGACTTGCAGCCGCCGCGAGCGCCAGTAGATGTGCCGGCCGAAGGATTAATTATCGAGGCACACTTGGATCGCGGCGAAGGACCAGTAGCTACCGTGGTAGTGCAGCGCGGCACGTTGCGGCCGGGCGACTGGGTGGTTATTGGTGATGTGGTTGGCCGGGTACGCCAGCTAAAGAATGAACACGGCCAGGTTATGCCTGTGGCTGGGCCATCTCAACCCGCTAAAATTTTAGGATTAAAGTCGTTGCCTAAGGCCGGTGATGTTTTAGCAGTTACGAGTGACAAAAAAGTTGTTCAAAGCATGTTAAAAGCAAGTCGTCGCGCGGCGGGCAGCGGAGCGTCAGCGCCAGTAGCGCAAAAACAGGCGCCGAAGCAGCAGGAAGGAGCCGAGAAGGAAGTAGCCAAACCAGAGCTACTACTAGTAGTTAAGGCAGATACCTTAGGTTCACTTGAAGCACTGCTAGAAATTTTTGCGCGTTTTTCGTCGGTTATGGTCGGCCTGAAGGTGGTTAAAAGCGGCCTAGGCTATGTTAACGACGCGGACATCTTGGCAGCCCAAAGCACTGGCGCGACCGTAGTGGCGTACCACACCGAGTTGAACAGCTCGGCTAAGGCATTGGCTCACGAGCGACAGATTGGTGTACTACAAAACGCTATTATTTATAAGTTACTCGAGGAGCTAGAAGTGCGGTTGGGCGAGCTTATTGCGCCCGAGGTTATTCGTCGCCAGTTGGGCACGGTGCAAGTATTAGCTTTGTTTAAGGCGCAGGGCCGCGACCAGGTAGTAGGCGGCCGCATTACGGCTGGCACGGCTAAGGCTGAGACAAAGGTAAAATTGATGCGTAATGGCGCCGCTATTTCCTACGGCGATCTTGTCACGCTGCAATCTGGCAAGCAGGCCGTGGCTGAGGCCGCGGCTGGTAGCGAGGCTGGTTTCTCGTTGAAGCTTGGTACACCGGTGGTAGTAGGAGACACGCTAGAGGTGTTTCAAGAAGAGGTGAACCGGCGTCAGCTAGATTCTCACCTGCGGTAAATATGGCAGCCCCGGCGTATCACCGGGCCCAGTCATCGGCCACATTTCAAGAAGAGCTAAATCGCCTGATGCTCCGAGAGGAGGAGTGGGACAACGTGCTGGTTACTGTTACCGGCGTGGAGACGTCGGCTGATGGTCATTATGTAACTGTACGTGTCAGCGTGTTGCCGGTGTTGCAAATTGGAACGGTATTAGGCCGATTGCGTAATCATAGTAAGCATTTAGGTTTTGAGTTAGGTCGTCTGCTAGGTTTACGACGAGTACCCGAGTTACGGTTTGAGGCGGCCGAGGAACGAGGCCGCGAGTTGGAGGTGTAGAGACGCGCCGCGGCGCGTCTGTACGGGGTATTGCAGTAGTCGGCGTGGCAAGGTAAGGTGGCGCGTTATGTTAAACATGCCCGCCTACCTTCAACGCCAGATCCCAGCTGCCCGCGAGTTGGGACGGCAGCTGCGTGGCGCCGGGCGGGTACTGGTTATTCCCCACCGCAAGCCAGATGGTGACTGTATGGGGGCGGCTACGGCAGTACTTCAGTTGTGTGACGCCTGGGGTATTCCAGTTGATGGTTTTTGTATCGACCCAGTGCCTTCATATTTGCGTTTTTTGCCAGCTCAACATCGCATCTTAACCGACCCCGCGTCGCTGGCTTCGTTCTACGACGTGGTGCTGTTAGTGGATGCCGAGGTAAAAATGGCTGGCGTGGCTGACTTACTAGATAGCCTGCCACACCGCAGCCTGTGTCTAGTAGATCATCACGCCACTACTACCGCTGCCGGAGTAGACGTGGCGGTGCTGGCAACTGAATCAAGTTCGACCTGCGAGATGCTGCATTATTTGTTCCGTAGCTGGGGCGTAGTGCTCACCCCTGACCTAGCCACCAGTTTACTGTGCGGCTTAGTTACGGACACAGCTACTTTTTCTAACCCGGGCGTTACCACAGCAGCGTTAGTAGCTGGTGCCGATTTGGTACGAGCTGGAGCTAGATGGCATGAGGTAGTAGGTAGCACTACTCGTACCCGTCCCTTAAGTGCTTGGCGGTTGTGGGGCGCGGGTTTGGCGCGTTTGCGCCAATTACCCAGTCGCAATATGGCGGTTACCTTTATTCTGCGAGACGAAGTTAAGGCAACTGGAGCCGAAGGCATTGAGGGTCTATCTAACTTTATTGCGGCGCATTGCGCCGTACCCACGGTAATGGTAGTGCGTGAGCAAGCTGACGGTACGCTTAAAGGTAGTATCCGTACCACGGCTGAAGATATAGACGTGGCTGCCATGGCCGCGTCGTTTGGCGGGGGTGGTCACCGCAAGGCGTCTGGGTTTATGCTGTGCGGCAAGTTGCAAGAGCAGGCGGATGGCTCGGTAGCTGTGATTGGCGACCCTACGCCGGAGCTGGCAGCGCTACAGGCAACACTGTCCGAGAGTTGACTTTTTACCCCTTTCGCAGTATCCAGAGGTTGTTAGTAGGTTGTAGGTTCGGGGTAGGTTTCAGGTTTTAGGTTAAGATATTCGGATTTCGGATTTTCCGGTGTACGGGTGTACTGAAGTTCTGATGTTCCGACGTTCTGATTTCTGTTTTCTGATCTCTTCTACTTTCTAATTTCTAGATCCTACTTTCTACCCCACCCCTCATGTATCTAATTCCAACTGTTATCGAAAAGTCGCAGTACGGCGAGCGCGCGTATGATATTTACTCGCGCCTGTTAAAGGAGCGCATTATTTTTATCGGCGATTCAATAGATGACGGCGTGGCCAATTCAGCCGTGGCTCAACTGTTATTTCTAGAAAGCCAGGATCCCAAGAAAGAGGTTAAGATCTACCTCAACACGCCCGGTGGTAACGTCACCGACGGTCTGGCTATTTATGACACCATTCAGTCCATTCAGTGTCCGGTCAGCACTACCTGCGTTGGCCTGGCTGCCTCGATGGGTGCCGTACTGCTAGCCGGTGGCGCGCCTGGTCGTCGTTTTGCACTGCCCAACTGCCAAATTCTTATCCACCAGGTAATGGGCGGCGCCCAGGGTCAGGCCGCGGATATCAAAATCACTGCCGAGCAAATCCTCAAGATCCGCGACCGCCTCAACCTCATTTTGGCTAAACATACCAAGCAAGAGCTGTCGAAGGTTGAGAAAGATACCGACCGCGACTATTATATGACAGCCGATGAAGCTAAGGCCTACGGTATTGTAGACCAGGTCATCGGCGCGTCGGGTAAGGAGTAAGACTCGACGTAGAATAGTAAGAGGCGCGGCCTTTGGCCGCGCCTCGTTCGTTTTGTCTAATACCGTTTCTCCATTCCGCGGTGACGACGTTTGTGGACTTCTCTGAGCCGCTGCAGCAGCTCACCTAAGCTTTTTTGATCTCCTAACTGCTTCCAGGTGGCGTGAGTACAGAATCCGTACCTCGAGTCATCATCAAACGCTGATAGAGTTTCTGCGAGTGCGCCGCTTTTATTCATTGACGGTATCTTTTCGCCGACCCCGAGGAATAAGATTTTCGGTCGATTTTCAGCGAGGCTGCCAACTATGTTTAGCCATTCGTCCTTGAACTGCTCATGTAGCAGTACTACGAGCTGTGGCTTAACAAGATCTTCGATCCGAGTATGGAGCGTACTAAGACCTTTAATGAGTTCCACTTTGCCAAAATCCTTTCCGAGCACCGCGCGGAGTCGAACTACTTCAGTCGCGTCGCCCAGATCAACGAAGTAAGCGAGCCAACAATTCATAGGGATGTTGGAGCCTGTATTCTGCGGCATGAACCGATCCGTGCCGCATCCTGGTGTTTCTGATAGCATTATTGCACCTATTTTGTGAAAAATGTTGTGAAAGAATTAGTAATAATGGGATGCTACCCCTGACCCGACCGGCTGTCTACTTGGGCTTGCGGGGGGCCGAAAAATCTGGTAATCTATAAATGTTATTACTTTTAATTCTTTTTCGAAATCAGGCGTGAGGCTAGAGCCCTTGATTTTCTTACTATAAGCTTGTGTCTGTATCATTTCGTCATTGCAATGTGAATAAGTTCCACCGCCCTGACGTAGCCATTATTGGCCAGCGCTAGTTTGTTGTAGAAAAAATCGAAAGCCCTTCCGAGCGCCGTAGGATATACCTATGACGTACTTAATCGCATTTACTTTTGGCCTTATTGGTTTGGGGCTGGGTTATTTAATCCGTCAGTTTTTAGCGTCGCGATCGCTAGAAAGCGCTCAAGCAAAAGCCGAGCGCATTATTAGCCAGGCTAAGCAGCAGCAGAAGGAGTTGCTTATCGAAGCTAAGGAACAAGCGGTGCGCTCGTTGGAGTTAGGCAAGGCCGAGGAGCATCAGCGGTTGGAGCGGGTCGAGCAGCAGCGCCAGCGATTAGATGAGCGAGAGGCCACTTTTGCCGAGCGACTATTACAAATTGAAGATCGGCAGCAGCATCTGGAAGCCGAGCAGACTAAGGTGGCGACCATTCAAGCTGAAGTAGTTGGTATTAAGCAACAGCAAATGGAAAAGCTGGAGCGAATTGCCCAGCTAACACAGGACGACGCGCAGAAGTTGCTAACGGACTTTACCGAAAAGCGCGTGGCCGCTGATTTAGTAGCACGCACTGATAAGTTAGAGCGTGAGTCTGGTGACGTGCTGGAGCGCCAGGCACACCAGTTACTGGGCGTGGTTACCGAGCGTTTAGCTATGCCGCACACAGTGGAGAGCACCACTACCGTCGTGCCGTTACCGAATGAGGATTTAAAGGGGCGCATTATTGGTCGTGAAGGTCGCAATATTAAAAGTCTTGAGCAGCTTACTGGCGTGGAGATTATTGTGGACGAGACGCCGGAGAGCATTGTAGTCAGCGGGTTTAACCCTATTCGCCGTCATGTGGCCAAGCGCGCGCTGGAGCAGCTTATTGCCGACGGCCGTATCCACCCCGGTCGCATCGAGGAGGCAGTGGCAGCGGCTAAGGCTGGCCTGGCGGCAGAAATAAAGAAGGCGGGTGAAGATGCCGCGGCCGAAGTTGGCGTGGCCGGGTTAGACCCTAAGCTATTACAGATCCTTGGTCGTCTAAAGTACCGCACTAGTTACGGGCAGAACCAGCTGCAGCATGCCATGGAGGTTGCGCTGCTGGCCGGCATGCTGGCCGAAGAACTTGGCGGCAATGTGGCCGTGGCTAAGAAGGGCGGTTTATTGCATGACATCGGCAAGGCCGTGGATCATGAAGTGGCTGGCGGCCACCCCGAAATCGGCTACGATATTTTGAAAAAGTTTGGTCTGCCTGAGGAGATTGCCTACATCTGCGTCGGCCATCATGACGATCGCCCCACTAGCTTAGAAGCCATCATTGTTAAAGCAGCGGACGCTATTAGCGGCTCGCGACCTGGCGCCCGCAAGGATAGTTACGAGAATTATCTACAGCGTTTAGATGAGCTAGAAGGCGTGGCGCGTAGCTTCCCCGGCGTGGAGAAGGCTTACGCTATTCAAGCCGGCCGTGAAGTACGCGTCTTTGTCCGTCCTGGTGAAGTAGACGACTGGGCAGCTACCAAATTGGCGCGGTCCATCGCCGACCAGGTTGAATCCGAGCTAAAGTACCCCGGCGAAATTCGCATTACCGTTATTCGCGAGAAGCGGACGATTGAGTATGCGCGCTAGTTGGTACGTCATCCTGAGCGGAGCGTAGCGGAGTCGAAGGATCTACTATTCCTAACTCCTTAGTTACTAAGGATAGATCCCTCGACAAGCTCGGGATGACGTTCTAAAAAAAACTATCTATGAAACTCCTTTTCATCGGCGACGTAGTAGCCAGCATTGGCCGAAAGGGTCTAGCGCTGGCTTTACCGCAGCTCAAGGCTAAATACAAACCAGACGTTGTTATTGCCAACGTGGAGAACCTAGCCCATGGCCGAGGTGTAACTACTAAAACGTTGGACGAGGTGGCAGCACTAGGTATTGATATTTTTACCGGCGGCAACCACATCTATAACAAGGAGCTGGAGACGTTGGATACCAACCACTGGCATCTTATTACCCCGGCTAATGACCCGCGTACTAAGCCGGACGGTGGCTGGACTATCGTTGATGTGAATGGGCTGCATGTACTGGCTATAAATCTGTACGGCCAGGTATTTGCTAAGGACGCGGATGGGTTGGGATCGCCATTCCATGTGGTGGACGAAATTTTAGAGCGGAACTCAAAGGAGAAATTTGACGCGATTTTCGTCGACCATCACGCCGAGGCCACGAGTGAGAAGGTGGCGATGGGCTTTTATTTGGATGGTCGAGTCACTGCGGTATTAGGTACCCACACCCACATCCCTACTGCTGACGCGCGCATATTGCCGGGCGGCACGGCCTACGTTACTGACGTGGGTATGTGCGGGCCAGTCGATTCCGTCCTCGGAGTTAAGAAAGAAGTCATCATCGACCGCTTTGTCCGCGGTGGACGCATGGTATTCGATTACCCCGAAACAGGGGCAGTGCGCTGCGGCGCTATGTTGGTTACGGTTGGCCCGGATGCCAAGGCGACGGCGATCGAAAGAGTGGATATTCAGGTAGTCGTTGGTAATTAGTCTCTAGTTATTGCCATTACCCTAGTAACTAATAACTAAAGACTATAGACTACCCTCATGAACAAAGCGCAGTTAATCGACGCCCTAGCCGCTAAAACAAAGTTCGCCAAAAAGGACGTGGATGCCCTGGTAGAGTTACTGCAACAAATCATTATCGAGCGGTTAAAGGCAGGCGAGGAGGTTACCTTAGCCGGCTTTGGCGAATTTTCGGCACGGGATCGCAAAGGACGCAAAGGCGTTAATCCCCGAAAGCTAGATCAAGTCATCCAAATCCCCACGGTGCGGGTGCCTAAGTTTAAGGCCGGTAAGAACTTAAAAGAGGCAGTGCGACGGTAAGGCTAGGAGGGAATGGTACACAGTACGTAGTACACCGTATTCAGTACACGGTACACAGTACTATGTACTAGTAGCACAATGGTTAAGTGCGCGGCGGTTAGGGTCGAGACCGCCTTTGTAGTCCTCCGATAAGCATCGCCGTGGCCTCGGCGAGGCCGAGAATTTTTTCTGCAGATTCTCGCGCACAGAAGTTCAGGTCACGGGCAATCAATAGTTCAGCACGCACCTCTTCAAGGGAAGCTGCGGCAATATTAAAGAAGCGGCACTGGTCTTTCAGTCCATAGCGCTTGAACCCCTCTGCGATATTTGCGCAAACTGACACACTAGCTCGCCTTATTTGCGAGGTAAGCCCGAACAATTCCTGCCTAGGGAAGGTGTTAGTTAATTCATATATCGAGATTGCGAATTCGTGAGCCTTTTGCCAAGCGAGGAGGCTTTGGAAATTTTGGATAGACATAGCAGGATCAGCATTATGCTGACCCCTGAATTATGCGGATAGTATAGCTGCTTACCGTGTACGGTGTACAGTGTACTATTTTGGTTCAATTACCAACATCACCCGTCGCCCATTTGCTACATCGCCATCATTCCAGTCATGGCTAGCGTCCAGCAATACCTGCTTGGCATAGACGTAATCGGTGCCGCGACGAGTACCTACGTCGTTCGTGATGAATTGCGTGGGTGTGTAGCCCTTAATGACCAAGGCATGGTATAGCGGGCCGCCGTTTTTAAAGTTCGGGTTGTGCAGCTCCTTACCCGCAAAGAAGGCAACGACTGGGTGACCAGCGGCAATTTCGGTTTCGACATCATTAATGGTCCAATCGTACACCACGCTGGTGCGGTATTGCGGCCAGTAGCGCTCAACGAGGCTGGCCGTAGTGGCCGCGTCAGTATCTAAATAGCCAGTAGGTGAACCAAGCTGGTCGTTTTCAAATGCTACAAATTTAAGGATCTCGGCATCAGCCTTAGCCGGCGTAAATATTTGGTCGCTCCAAAAGTAGTGCACGGTAATAACACTGGCTTCCTCGCAGGAATCTTGGTAGGGCTGGCTCCAATTGGCGTGCGGAGCTTGGGTAGTAAAGGAAACGACGAGGTTGAAGGAAGAAGGGAGCGAGCTTGTAGCTTGTAGCTGGTAGCTGGTAGAAGATGAGGTTGGAACATCCGCTGGTGTTTGAGGAGTAGCAATATCGTTACGTTCAACAGCTGGCGGTAACACAGGCTGCTGGGCGCGGTAAGCAACGTCGGCAAGGTAATTTCTCCCGAGCCAGGCAGCTCCGGCGAGTATAGCTATAACGCCAACTATAGTTATAATCTTTTTCACACCTTTATCTTACCTCACTAGCGCGTTGAG
>CAYZDG010000009.1:11173-12245 GCA_964477165.1 uncultured Gammaproteobacteria bacterium | reverse complement strand
CTAGTATAGTCTATCGGTAGTTATGGTATCTCGCCAACTGCAAGTTGCCTTGGAAAGGCTCCACCGTCACGCTACCCAGCCGCCAGTGGCTGGCCCAGGCGATACGGCTATTACCAGCCATAAGCTAACCAGTAAAGCTGGTTCGGGCTACGAAAAAGTGCGCAACATGTTGGAGTATCAGGAGGATCACGCTGTTACACGGCGGGCTATGGAACGCATTCTTAAGCGCACACTGCGGTTTGGCTATACACCTGGCCTTGGGTTGCCGCTGCTGCAGGAGTATGTCTCTGCTGGTTATTTACCAAACGAACATATCCCAGAGTCGGCAGCAGTGAAGGTCGAGCACATAGTGCGACGCTATTTGCGGTTGGCCGAGTTAATGGATCCATCTGGCGGTTTGGATCGTGGCGCGATAAAAAATTGGTGTATTAGTTTTGCCGCCACCGAGATTTATAGTTTGTTTTATCCTAACCTCGCGGCCGAGGTAGCAACGGATGCCTTCCACGCCACGGCGCGAGAGCGGTTGAAATACAAAGTCCCAGTGCCAGATCCCGAGAAAGATAGCCAGACCTACATTGCCTGTCGCCGCACTTTACTGCGCAGTACAGATGCCGAAACAGCTTATGTCTTGTGGCATAAGTATTTGCCAGATTGGTCTGATGCTAATGGAGAAGGGACAGTAATAGCTATTGCAGTAGCTGCCAGCCACGTGCTGCCCGTTATTGTGCAGCAGCTGCGCAAACCGCTGTCGTGGCGAATTTCGACAAAGCTTAAAAATTACGGCATTTATTTTTCATTACTGCGTGAATTAATGGAACAGCGGGGAGCGAATGGCGCGGCAGCGGTGTTGGCGGATCCAGCGCAACTGGAGGCGTTTATACGTGATGCTTTGGACAAGCGTTACGCGGTGGAGAACAAACAAATCCGTCGTCGTGGCGTGCGCGCCGTAACCTATATTTTCTTTACTAAGATTATTGTGGCCGCGGGACTTGAGTTCCCCTACGACCTATTTGTGTTACAGCAGGTAGATTACCGTTCGCTGGGCGTTAACATCGCCTTTCACCCCATTATG
>CAYZDG010000009.1:6766-11073 GCA_964477165.1 uncultured Gammaproteobacteria bacterium | reverse complement strand
TTCGCTTTTTTCCTAGCCATGGTTAGCTACTTTGGTTTGCGCATCCGCCACATGGCCAAGCGCTGGAAAGTGGAGGTAGGTGGCGAGGGTATTACATCTGCGCTGTGGAACCTTATTACCTTGCCCATTGTTCAAGCTGGGCGCTTTTTAAGCACCTCGTTTTCGTCTATTAACATCTTCGTGTTCCTAATGGACTTTATTATCGAAGCGCCATTCAAGATGATCCTGCGCGGCGCCGACGCGTTCCTTGGGTTCTTGAGGGATAAGCGGGAGGAGACGTACTAGGGGAGGGAGTAGAAAGTAGAATCTAGAAAATAGAAAGTAGAAGAATTCAGAACGTCAGAACTTCAGAACGTCAGTTAATTGGTAAGTTAGAAATTGGGAAATCAAGAACACCCCTCACCCAACCTCTCCCCGTTTAGGGGAGAGGAGAGATTAGAAAACACTATACATAGGTTAATAACGAACTCATCGACAAGAGTCTATACAAAAAGTCCCTCGCCCCAGGCGGGGAGAGGACAGGTGAGGGGACTATGAGATGAGTAAACCGCCAGCGAGCATGCTGGGGGGAATTAGTTGGTTTAGGAGAAGCGCTGCTAGAACAGCAGTGTTGATGACCTTCTGGGATCCCTAAAGGATAAAAGAGAGGAGTCGTATTAGTCGATAGGAGTCGACTACATAAATCTACTGTAGATAAATTCTTTGAGCACGTGATGGGCGTCTACGCCTTTTTCACTAACACCAAGGTGGTCGGGTGACCTTGAGATCCACCCGAGTCTATATAGCTCATTTTCGGCTTCGGACATGCGTTGACTCCCGAATCTCTTCGCGAGTCGCTCCCACAGGATTTTTTTATCTGTTAGCGTTGGAGCTTTAGCCTGAACGATCTCAGCGTCAGACAGCGCTAGGTGATGATACGTATTCAATAATAGTGTTCTCGCTGGTTCGGATAACCTACTAAAGATCAACAATGGTTGTAATTCTAGGCTTTCGACGCGTCCTAATAAGCGAGAAAAGTCCTCGGGGTTTGGGTAGTCAGCTGGTCCGTAAAGATGAATTGGTTTTTTAATTAGAACATAAGCAAGTAGGCCTCCAAGTAGGATCACCACGGAAAGAGCCATATACCATGGTGTCTTCCAGAATGACCCTATAATTACCACTACAAAGATCCAGGTGATTGCCTGTAGTGGGTTTCTAATTTTATGGATCGCGCTCAGTGGATCAGGTGTCATATTAGTTTATGGAGCGGGTAGCGGGAGTCGAACCCGCATCATCAGTTTGGAAAACTGAGATAATAACCGTTATACGATACCCGCATAGAGTAATTATTAGGAACGTCACCCCGAGCTTGTCGAGGGGTCTAGCGTGATATAACGCGCGTTATTGCATGCTAGATCCCTCCACTCCGCTACGCTTCGGTCGGGATGACGTCTCTTTTTTGCTATTTCAATTAAACAAGAGGACGTCCTCTTGGACGCCCTCCAGTATCCCCGTTATCAGCTTATACGTCCAGGTCGTGCCGCGGAGCCGGGGTAATACGGTCTAGTGGCTGGAACGGCTCCTTAGGCTGGTCTGGCCTTTGAGCCGGGTTGGGTGTGAAGTCTGGCCGTGGACGGTCATCTCGGCGCGGGCCGCGGTCATGTCCTCCGCCATACCCACCGCGTCCGCCTGGCCGGGGACGATCAAATCCGCCATGGTCGTCGCCGCGGTGTGGGGCTGGTGCCTCGGGCGCGGTAATGTCCTCACTAAACGGACGGTGAGTGAGGCTGATCTTACCTGCTTCGCGGTCTACGTCCTTGACGCGTACCTTTACGCGGTCGCCGATCTTCCACACGTCGCTAACTTTACCAATACGGTAATTGGCGATTTCGCTAATGTGAACCATGCCGTCTTTGCCCGGCAGGAATTCTACAATGGCGCCAATCTCGTCGCCGTTCATGCGGCCCTTAATGATTTGGGTAATGGTGCCTTCATAATCCTCGCCAACTTTAACTTCCTTGGTCAGCTGCTCTACCCATTCTTTAGCCTTAGCTAGGCCAGCCGCGTCAGAGGAGGTAACAAACACCGAGCCGTCCTTTTCTACGTCGATGTTTACGCCGGTCTCATCAATGATTTGGTTAATGGTCTTGCCGCCCGGGCCAATAAGTATGCGAATCATCTCGGGGTCGATATGCAACACCTCAATGCGTGGGGCGTACTGGCTCATCTCGGTACGCGGGGCAGCAATGGCTTTGGTCATCACGTCCAAAATCTGCAGCCGCGCCTTACGCGCGCCAGCCAGCGCCTCCTTAACTACTTCTAAGGTAATACCAGCCGACTTAATATCTAGCTGAATTGCGGTAATGCCTTCGGTAGTACCAGCGACTTTAAAGTCCATGTCACCAGAGTGATCTTCGATGCCTTGGATATCAGTAATAACTTTGTACTTACTTGGGTCATTTATGTCAGTTAGCAGACCCATGGCAATACCAGCCACTGGTCGCTTAATAGGTACGCCAGCATCCATAAGGGCGAGCGACGAGCCACAAGCAGACGCCTGCGAGCTGCTGCCGTTGGAAGCCAACACCTCGCTGACCACGCGGATGGTGTAAGGAAAGTCCTTTTCATCTGGCAGCACTGGCTCCAAAGCTTTTTCGGCTAAACCGCCATGGCCAATTTCGCGACGGCCAGTAGAACGCTGCGGTTTAACCTCGCCCACCGAGTAGCCGGGGAAGTTGTAGTGGTGCATGTAGCGTTTCTTATCTTTTCCGTCCAAGCCCTCTAGACTCTGCTTGTCGCCAGGAGCACCTAAAGTAACAACGGATAGTACCTGTGTCTCACCACGCTGGAACAAACCAGATCCATGAGTACGAGGCAGAATGCCTACCTGCGAGGTAATAGTCCGCAGCTCGTCGATGCCGCGGCCGTCCACGCGCGTGCCAGTATCCAGTACCGCCCGACGGGCAGCGTGGTCTAGTCGCTCTTCGAATAACTTCATACCGTAGGCGCGATCCTCTTTGCTAACTTCGCTATCCGCCTTAAGTGATGCCTCCACTTTTTCTTCCAGCGCGTGGACAGCTGCTTTGTAAGCAGCTTTAGACGTGTGGCCAAAAATAGTTTGTAAATCGTTGCCAATGGCCGCGTCCAGTTTAGTCGCAACTTTTTGGCGCTGGGCTAGCTCCTCTGGTGTTAGAGCAGCCTCGGTAACCTTGGGCTGACCCACGGCTGCTACCACTTGTTCGATTAGGGCAATGATTGGCTTAAGATGCTTCATGCCAAAAGCAACGGCATCTTGCACTACTTCTTCTGGCGCTTCCTTGGCTTCGCAGTCAATCATTACCGCGTGGTCGGCGGTGCCGGCTAGAATAAGGTCGAGGTCGCTTTTCTTTTTGGCTTCAAAGGTTGTATTTAGTACCCACTCGCCGTTAATGCGCCCGACGCGAACCGCGGCCACGGGGCCGTTCCACGGGATAGGGGAGATAGCGAGCGCGGCAGACGCGGCAATGAGCGCTGGAATGTCTGGGTCATTCTCGCCGTCGTAAGACAGCACCGTGGCCACTACCTGCACATCATTCCGGGTTGTGTCCTTAAACAGCGGACGGATGGAGCGGTCAATGACGCGGGTGGTTAGAATGCTCTCGTCGCTGGGACGACCCTCGCGCTTAATCCACTGCGAGCCCTTGATAATACCAGCGGCGTAAAGCCTTTCTTCGTAGTCAACTAACAAGGGAAAAAAGTCCACGCCTTCGCGCGCCTCGGGCGCTCGGACGGCAGTGGCCAGCACTACGGTGTCGCCGTAGCGCACCGTACATGAGCCCTGGGTCTGAAAGGCTAGATCTCCTGTTTCGATGGTCAGGGTGCGGCCAGCGATTTCGGTTGAGAATTTATTCTTTTGTTCGTACGACATAAATTACTTTTTACCCTTATGCTCGCTCGGCTCGTTGGCGGCTTCAGCTGCCTCGGCCACTTCAGCCGCGGCGTGGTCATCATCTCGTGTCTTAATTAGCTCCTCTAGCTCGGCGAGCTGCTCGGTGCGACGAGTGATTTTAATCTTTAATGCCACCACCAGCTTTTCGAAGCTCTTAGGGTTTTCGCGCTCTAGATACCGCAGCAAGCGCCGTCGCTGGCCTACTTTGCGAAACAAACCGCGCCGTGACGAAAAGTCGTGACGGTGCTCCTTAAGGTGCTTAGTTAACTCCTTAACCTCTTCGGTCAGGATGGCGATTTGAACCTCGGTTGATCCAGTGTCGCCCTTATGGGTTTTGTACGCCTCAATAAGGCGCAGCTTCTTCTTGGGGTCGAGCATAGCGTTTCGCGGTTAACCGCCG
>CAYZDG010000009.1:0-6666 GCA_964477165.1 uncultured Gammaproteobacteria bacterium | reverse complement strand
AAGCCCGCGGAATAATCCGCGGGCTTTGAATTTGTCCATTGACGTTATTATCCGCGGTCGTTAAGGTGTGACGTATTCGATCATCAATAAACAATAGAAGCGAGGTGAAACTTGGTAGAAGTAATGGAGATTAATAACCTCCAATACGTACCCGTGGGGTTGACGAATAAGTGGGGTTCGCGAGAGCTATCGCTCCCACAGCTCCAGCAAATAGCGCGTCGCCTCCACGGCGAGTGGAGTACGGAGGTAGGTGAGGTACTACGCTCACTCGATCTGCCGAACAGCTGGCGCCAATTAACGATCATCCTACCAGCGTCAGTGCGATGGTTTCGTAGTGGGCTCCTGATGCGTCGCTATGTTGCCGCCTTGAAGTGGGTGAATGACGAGTGGAGGGTGCTGTTCCGTCCAGTTGCGGGAGGCTTCGGCCCGAAGGACTACCTAATTCAGTTGGTGCCCCACCAACAACGATGAGAACGAGGCTCCCTAACCGGAGCCTCTTTTCACTATTCGGCGACCGTCGCTATGTCCTTTAAGCTAACGCTTAGCACCCGCGAGTCACCCTCTGCCCCCATGGTAACGCCGTACAAAGCATCAGCATGCTGCATGATGACGCGATTGTGAGTGATGACTATTATCTGCGTTTTTTCGTTCAGCTCGTGGAAGATGCTAGCTAGACGTTCGGCATTAGCCTCGTCGAGCGCCGCGTCCACTTCGTCCATAATAACGAATGGAGCCGGGTTGCAAGCCACAATGGCACACAGCAGCGCCGTGGCCAGTAGCGTGCGCTCGCCGCCAGATAGTGCCTGCACCGCGTTAACTTTTTTACCTGGCGGGCAGGCCTCGATTTGAATACCGACGTTGTCCAAGGGGGAGTCAGCGGCCGGGCCATTGGGTAGGGACGCAATATTTTGCGTCCCTACTATTTCATCGTCGTGCACATCAGTCGGTTCGTCGCGTTGCAACGTAACGATTTCCAATGTCGCCCGGCCGCCGTTGAACAACGTTTTAAAATAATGGGTGAATTGGTGGGTGATGCGTTCGAAGTTGGCATGGAATTGCTTTTCGATAGTCTTATCCAATTCTTTTACTACCTTGTTTAGTTCATCCATGGCGCGTTGCAAATCATCCGTCTGCGTTGTTAAAAAGTCGCAACGCTGCTTTACTTGGCGGTACTCGTCGGCAATTTCGGGGTCGATGCCGCCCGCTTGTACCACCTGCTCTTTAAGTCGTTGGATTTTATCTAGCCAGGCCTCGGGGCCACCTTGGTCGCGCTGGTTCAGTTTTAGCTCATTAGTAAGTTGCTCGGGGTTACATCGTAGTTCGCGCTGTACTTCGGCAGCCAAATCCTCGGCTTGGGCCTGCCAACGCGCTACATCCACCTGCACCGCGGCCACGGCCGCATCCTCACGGCCCAAGCTTTCGGTAGCAGCCTGCAGCTCGGCTTGAGCCTCGGCTCGTTGCTGTTCGTGGATTTGAGCCTGTTCGTGAGCCTTGGTTAGCGCGTCGCTCGTTTTAGCTACAGCTGCTTCAGCCGTTGCTAGACGAGGATTTTCGGTTGAACCACCATGACTGGAGTCGCCAACGGCCTTTCTGAATGTCGCCTGAACCTTTTTTACCGCGGCCGCGGGCAGCCCCTCATTTTGCTGCTGAATTTTTTCTAGATCACTAACGGCGTTGTTAATAGCTCGCTGGATGTTTTTTAAGTTAGCGTCGGGGAGGCCGAGTTGTTTAGCTAGATCGCGTAGCGCGTCGATAACTTTTGGCAGCGAGGCACTAGCACTACTGCTGGGGTTAGATTCGGCTACTGCTTCGTCTAACGCGGCTTCGGCCGCGGCTAGGGTAGATTGGCGCAGTAGGGCGTCGCGTTCGGCCAGGGCAGCAGCGTGGGCAGCCTGCAATTGGGCGAATAGGTCGGTACGGCGCTGGCCCTCGATTTGAGCTTGAGTTTTTTGTCGCGCCGCGGCGACGTTAGTGCGAACTACCTGCTGTTTAGCCTCGGCATCGTGTAGGCGGCGGTACAGCAGCACCTTTTCGTCAGTGGATACGTGAACACGATGCCAGTAGTACGTGCTTTGTAGTTGGTTAAGGTCGTGTGCCAACTGGTCACGCCGCTCTAAGCGCTTTACTTGGCGGGTGAGCGAGTGGAGTACTGGGGTTAGTTCGGCTAGACGGCTGGCCGCTTCCTGCAGGTTGGCGTCTGTTAAATTGAGCTTGCCAACTGCCTCGTCGCGACGCAGCTGGAACTGCCGCACGCCAGTGGCTTCGATAAAGAACTGCAGTCGTTCTGTTGGCGTGGCAGCGACGACGTGATCCACCATGCCCTGGCCAATGATGCTATAACTTTTCTGGCCGAAGTTGGCCTGGGCTAGCAGCAAAGTAATATCACCCAGGCGAGCCGGCCGGCCGTTGAGCAGATACTCGGCCTCGCCGTCGCGGTGCAGGCGGCGGGTGATAGTAACCTCACCAAATTCTATTGGTACAGTATGGTCGGCATTGTCTAGAACCAATTCAACTTCGGCCACATTGGCGCGGCCACGGCCGCTAGAGCCAGCGAATAGTACGTCGGTGCTCTTCTTGCCGCGAATAGCCTTCATGCTTTGCTCGCCCAAGCACCAGCGCACGGCGTCGAGTACATTGCTTTTACCAGATCCATTGGGTCCGACTATAGCCGTAAGCTCGTGACCAAAACGGAGCTCGGTGGGCCGAGCAAACGACTTGAATCCGCTAATGGAGACGCGGGTGAGGTGCACGGAAACTTGTAGCTAGTAGGAATTTAGCTTGTACGAAGCGAAGCAGTGTAGCGTGGCGCTACCAGCCGCTGGTTTTAAGGGCGGTCGCGGCTGCGGCTACTTGCGCTTCTTGTTTGCTGCTGCCAGTACCCTTAGCTACCATTTTCGTCCCTAGGTATACACCGACGGTAAAGTGCTTGCTGTGGTCTGGCCCGGTGGCGTGTAGTACTTCGTAGCGCGGGGTAAGACCGTGCTTTTCCTGCGCCCGCTCTTGGAACGTACTCTTGGGGTCACGGTTCTTACCAGTGCGCAGCACGCCTTCTAGCTGGGCAATAACCACGCGGGTAATAAACTTTTTCGTCGTCGGTAGGCCTTGGTCCATGTACATAGCGCCGACAAGTGATTCAAAGGTGTTGGCCAAAATGACGCGTCGCGCCTTAGTGCTGCGGTCGCGTGATTCGCCGCGCGAGAGGTACAAGTATCGTTCCACATCTAGCTCTTCGGCCAGAGTTGCCAGCATGTCGGCGTTTACTAACGACGAGCGCCAGTTGGTAAGGTCGCCCTCGGGGTTGGGGTAGTGACGGTAAAGGTGGTCGGTTACGATTAGCTCCAGCACCGCGTCACCCAAAAATTCCAGCCGTTCGTTGTGCCCGAGCGAGAATGAGGGGTGCTCGTTGAGGTATGAGCGATGCACTAAAGCCTGCCGCAGCAACTGCGGATCTTTAAACTCTACGTCCAGCTTGGCCTCTAGGGCCGCCAGGCTTTTAGGCGCCTCTTTAGACATGGTCGTCGGCCGAGTTGCTCGGCTCGGCTACACCAAGCAGGTGCAGCGCTTTACGGAAGATGCCGCGTGCATTTTCGTACCCT
This sequence comes from uncultured Gammaproteobacteria bacterium, assembly GCA_964477165.1. Lineage (GTDB taxonomy): Bacteria > Patescibacteriota > Patescibacteriia > CAYZDG01 > CAYZDG01 > CAYZDG01. Next base: position 3,070 of record CAYZDG010000009.1, on the reverse strand, counting down.
AAGTTTTCCCACGTTTCTTGGGTGCTGAACCAGGCCGCGTCTTGCAGCTCGGGCGCGTCTTCGGCGTGGATTTTGTCGCACGTTGTTTCCATTAGGAAGTAGTGCACGGTTTTGGGCCGTGGTGGTTTGCCGGGTTCGTTTACTGTAATGTTAATCTCACCCACCTTGGGGCCGACGACAGGTTCTCCAATGCCCATTTCTTCCATCACCTCACGCTTTGCGGCTTCGCCCATGTTCTCGTTGTCGTCGATTTTTCCCTTTGAGAATGTCCAGCGACCAGTGGCGTCCTTGATAACAGCGAATTGGTATGTCCCATCAGTACAGCGTCGATATACCACGCCGCCGACCGACGTCTGGTGTTGACCCATAGCTGGCGCTGTGGCAGCCGCATCAGGCTTAGTCTCACCTGCCGCTACCATATCGCGGTAGATGCTGCCTAGTACGCCATTAACAAATTTGCCCGAGGCTTCGCCGCCAAAACTTTTGGCTAGCTCGATAGCTTCGTTAATAGCTACTTTAGGCGGAATGGCTGGGTCGAATTTAAGCTCAAAGATGCCCAGACGGAGCACGTTGCGGTCGACATTGGTTATCTGCTCCAGCGGCCATTCTGGCGCGTACTTAACTATGAGGTCGTCAATAACTTTTTGGTTAGTAATTACGCCAGCTACTAAGTTGTGAGCAAAGCCGCCGTCGTCGTAGTCGGGGCCGAATTCCATCCAGTTGCGTTTAACTAGATCCTGTACATCTTGGCCCTGGCCCATGAAGTCCCACTGGAACAGCGACTGTAGGGCTACAGTGCGGGCAAGGTGGCGGTTGGACATGGAGTTAGTGTAGCAGGAAAATCCGAATGACTAAATCCGAATGACTAAGGGGTAATGACCAATGACCAATGTCAAATGACAAGGTCCTAGAACCTGAAACCTACAACCTGAAACCTGCTTCCAACCTACGCCTTCTTTTTGGTCACGCGCGCCAGCGGGTTGGCAGTGGATCGGCCGCGGTATAGGCCACAGGTAGGGCAGGCGTGGTGCTGCTTGATACTGGCCTTGCAATTAGGGCAGATCGTAGTACTAACAGGGTTCTGCTTAATTTTAGAGGCGCGTCGGCGCTTGGATGATCGGGATAGACGTTTACCAGGAAGACCCATAAGGGGAGCTTGTAGGAATTTAGCTTGTAGCTTGTAGGAGCCCGTTTGGGCAGCAAGCTCCTACATTTATAGCTGAGTTCACGCTAAACGTAAAGTCCGAGTCGAGTGTGTTGTATTTTCTACAAGCTACCAGCTACAAGCTAACTTCCTACCCCTGCCCTTGACTTTATCCCGCCCTTGGCGTATAGTGGCAAATTCCAAGATAAAAGAGGGCAAAAACAAAGCCTTAGCTATTTCCCAAGGAATGGTTTAGTTACCCCTTTGTTTATTGCTCGGCGGCGACGTCTTGCGTCCACGAAAAGCATGGGGACAGTCCTGACGAGTCTCTGGCTCCGGCTCGAGACCTTCGTGGGGACCGTCTTCTTGGACGCAGGACATTGCCGCTGACGTTGCATAGAGAGCAGAAAGTAGAATCTAGAAAATAGAAAGTAGAAGGGGTCAGAACATCAGTACACCAGAACACCGGGAACACAGGGAAATACGTATCGTTGTACAAAAAGTCCCTCGCCCCACTCCCACCCCCTGAAGCCCCCCTCGGGCAGGGGGGAAATGGGGAGAGGACAGGTGAGGGGATTAGGGGTTAGAGGACGTAGAACACAAGGTTCAGAATTGAGAGGCTCCGATAGATACATTTTCAAACGACTTGCTGAATTCTGAATTTTGACTTTTACATATAGCTCTTTGACAATTCTGCGTTCAAGAATTGTTCCGCTGGCCAGCCGGACGCTGGTATACCATGATAGTCTGCTTATAGGCGGAAAAGTCATACAGAAAAGAGGAGTGGACTCATGTCCAAAATTCCCATTAGTAGAACCCCGATAGACGAGGTTCTAGCGTCGTTGCGTGTATTAGATCAGATGAGCAACCGTGCGCTTACCCCGGAGCACCTTGCTTATATGAGAGTTAATCAACAGGTTGCACAACGAGTAGCTGACGCGTTGCAGATCCGTAGCAACGATTTGTTAACGCAGGCTCAAGCTGAAGTTTTGTTTCCGTCATTGGTACTGTGGAATGGACGCGTTCATGAATTTAGTGCGGTAGTTAGCTCGGTGAATGAGAGTTCATCGATTATGCCGTCAGAGGTGTTGCTCCAGTTCAGCACAGATGACCTGCGGGCTCGTTGCCGGTTTAAACGAAGTGTCCCGGTATGGAACGAGCATCAGCTGACGTGGATCGCAGATATCAGCATGCTCAGAATGTGTGAAATTTTGGATCTGCACCGCGAGTCAAACGAAAAGATTTCGGGATTCCCAGGTCGCGTTCGAGTCAATGAAGTTGGTCTTAGAACCCCTGAACCCGGAGGAGAAGAGCTCTTCTACCGTGAGTTATTAGCTCGATCGCCGAGGACGACGTCCAAAAAAGTAAATACGGCCCGTTGGGGGTTAGTTTACAAACCAGGACTCACACCAGCGGAGTATGCGGCGAACTTTTTTGATTATACCGATTCACTACCAACGTACACAGTATTGGCTCCTAATGAGGTAGCCTGGTGGCTCATTACCGAGTCACTAGCCCACGGCGCTTCAGTCATTTGCAAAAATAATTATCACATTCCGTACCGTTGCATAGTGAATGACGCACTAAAGGGACTCGGCGTGGTTGCTGTAACGGTTGCTCGTGGTTCGGAGTGGCCCCTAAAAATTGAGGTTACGTATTGGGGTTCGGATAATGAGCTCGAAGCTGCTGGTTACCGTTGGGCGGTTGCGCAATTTTGAGATGAGTAGGAAAACGTCGATTCAACATAAATCCGCGCCCCCAATTGGGCGCGGTTTTTTTATTGCTTGCAGTGTTGGTCAGGCAAGGGTAAGGTGGCGGCGTCGCTCTTCGAAAACTTAATGGAGAGCTATTAACCTGGCGGGCTGCGGTTCGCCATCAATCACCTCCCTGCGGGGAGGATCAAACACTGGCTGCGGCCAGAGGAGT
>CAYZDG010000008.1:0-12441 GCA_964477165.1 uncultured Gammaproteobacteria bacterium | reverse complement strand
CCGCCCGTGAGTGCCATGGCCGGACTGCGCTCGTCGTTGTTCTTTAGCTGCCCGGTCGTTTAAATCCGAATGACTAAATCCGAATGTCTAAAGACTAACAACTCCCGCTAACACCTTAAACCTAAAACCTACTAACTAACTAACCACTAACCTATGAACATGAAATTTCGAGTTCCGTTCATTGCCTTGGCCTTAGCTGTAGCCATAGGCATCTCGGTTTTGCCGCGCCTGTCCAACGCGGTCGAGGGCAGCGACGACGCAATGGAGGCAGCGCTCGCCGTTGCCGCCAGCGCCGATACCTCCACAGCTGCCGCGGTAACAGCGCAGGAGTCGGTAGTTATTAGCCCCAGCGATAAGCCGTTGGAGCGCAAGGCTAAGTTGGAGCGCAACTGGGTGCTGTACAACGATGGCACCACGGTGTGGGCTCTGTACAAGGGCGCCGGTCAAATAGTGTGCGTCACTACGCCCTGCCCGACGAATGTAGAAACATTTATCAAGAAGCGCGCAGTACAGACCATGAGCTTCTTTACGGCGTTTAAGGCGAATTTCCGTATCATCACGGTGAACCCTGATCGCCTGGCGCGTTTTACTGTTGGCGATCCCATTACGTCCACTGACGGACTGACAGCTGACATGTTTGTGAAGCGGCCGTATCTGGCCTACCGATTGGTTAAGGCCCAGGGTAGCCCGGCAGTGTACTTGGATGATGGTGAGAAACTTCGCCCCATTGTGCACGAGAAAGTGTTTAAGAACCTAGGTTTGGACTTCAAGGATGTGGAGACAATAGCCGCCAACCTACTTGGGCAGAAGCCAGTCGGCACAGTGGTGACAGCTGATACAGTTTTCACCGAACCAGTAGAGGTGCAGACCACCGAAGCACGCAAAACAGTAGAGGATGTAAAGAGCCGCTTAGGTGAGACCATGATGAAGCAGGTCAAGAACGCCATCATTAAGGCTGGCGAGCAGTATTTTATGCTAACCAAGCAGGGCAAGCGGCTGATTGCACCCGCCCAGCAGGAGCAAATTTCACAGCGGCTTAAGTTGGATTTAAGCAAGGCAGTTGAAGTGACGACCGAAGAAGCCGCGGTCATTCCCACCATGGCAACGGTAACGGCGGTCACGCCGGCAGCCGAGGTTTCTGTTTCCGCGCAATAGAGACGTTGCAGCGCAACGTCTTTACGTAGGGGCGGTCGCCTGTGGCGACCGCCCCTACGTCTTTATTCGGGCGCCGGCATGGCCGCTGGTGGTATAATTTATCCCTATGCGTTGGTGGCTCATCTTGAGTATCCTCGGCTATGCCACCAAGGCTGTGCCAACAATTGTAGATAAGGCACTGTTCCACACTAAGGTCGTTAAGCACCCAGGCACCTATGCCGTGGCTGTGAGCGCTATCGGGGGCCTAGTAGTACTACTGGCGCCGTTCGCGCTGACCTGGCCTACCTGGCACATTGTGGTGTTCGCCTTGGCGTCTGGCGTTACTTTTACCCTGGCCACACTATTCTTTTTCTCGGCGTTGCAGCACGCTGATGCCAGTCGGGTAACGCCGTTTATTGGCGCTGCTATTTCCATCACCACAGCGGCGTTGGCGTACTTTACATTGAATGAGCGGTTAGTGACGCACCAGGTAGTTGCCTTTTTACTGCTGGTGGCTGGCGGCATTTTAGTGACGCGTGGCAGCGGCCGCGGTCAGGGGCTGCGTGGAGTAGCTATCTATCAGGCGCTGCTAGCAGCGGCCTTATTCGCTATTTCATTGGTGTTGGGTAAGGCCGCGTTCGACCGTATGCCGGGCGCATTTTTGAGCGCTATTATTTGGATGCGCATCGGCAGTTTCGTCGCTGGCGGCGTGCTGCTACTGGTTATTCCTCATCTGTGGAAAGAATTACGCGGTACTGCCTCGGGCGCTGTACCGAAAAAGGCGAAGTGGGCATTTTTGGGCGGCCAAATTTCCGGCGCTATCTCGGGCCTGCTCATCTACGGCGCTATTGCCCTAGGCACGCCGACGCTGGTGAATGCCATGCAGGGAATGGAGTACGTGTTTGTGCTAGTGTTTAGCTACGTATTGTTACAGTTTCACCCTCGTTTAACTGGCGAGCGATTTACGCGGGCAGCTCTGCCTGGACTATTAACCGCAGTTAGCCTTATTGGCGCTGGGCTAGTATTACTGTCGCTATAAATTATGCCGCGTTGGTTTAATGTAGTCGTGGCGTGCGGTGGATTTGTTATTCTTGTGGGAATTGCCGTGGCTTGGTTGCCGCTGCCGTCTCGGCAGCAGCCGCAGTGGGGCGTTACCTTTAATCGCGCCTATGCCGAGTACTTGGGGCTAGATTGGCAGCGTGCCTTTCTAGCGGCACGTGATGAATTAGGCGTACAGCGCTGGCGACTTTCGGTGCCGTGGGACGAAATCGAAGTCACGCCCGGAGTTTTCGATTTTTCTGCTACCGACTGGATGCTAGATAAAGTAGAACAGACCGGCGGCAAAGTAGTGTTGGCCATTGGTCGACGGACGCCGCGTTGGCCCGAGTGCCATGATCCTATTTGGCTCACGAGTATGGATAGCACTGCCCAACGCAATGCCACTTTGGCATATTTAGCGGCTATAGTGCAGCGCTACGCTGGCCGCGAAGTGATTACGGCTTGGCAGGTTGAGAATGAGATGAATCTAGACGTGTTCGGTGAGTGTCCGCCTAGCGACCTTAGTTTTTACGAGCAGGAGGTGGCTCTGGTTCGCAGCTTGGATACTGCTCATCGGCCAGTGACTACGGCAGTGAGCGGTGAGTTAAGCCGCTGGGGTAAATTAGCTAAACAAGTGGACCAAATCGGCACCAGCGTGTACCGCACGACCTACAATCCATTGTGGGGCTACTTCACCTATCCTTATCCGGCATTGTTCTACCAACTGCGCGCTTGGCTGACAGAAACTCGTACTAGTACGTCGGTGTACATCAGCGAACTCCAAATGGAACCGTGGGGACGTTTGCCGTTGGTGAAGCTGCCAGTTAGGGAACAGCTGGCGCACATGGGTCCGCGCGAGCGGCAGCGCAACTTATACCTCGCGCGACAAACTGGACTAGATCCGGTATACCTGTGGGGCGTGGAATGGTGGTACTGGCTGGACGTGCGTCAGGGCGAGCCTGAATGGTGGAACGCGATGACTACAGTTCTTAACCGAAACGTCGAATGAATATGAGTCAGGTAATAGGGAGGAGGTGATACCCATGCAAGGAGCATCATGCGAAGCGTGCGGCTGTAACCGACCCCTGTGTACGTGGGTGAGTATCTTACTGTTCGTGGGCGGTTTAGCTCACGCTGTACCGTCGTTGTACCAGTGGCTGTCTGACCTCACCGGCGGCTTCCCTGTTATTCAAATAGTAGTTGGTATTGTGTCGGTTATTGTGGCCATTATGATTGCCGCTAGCCATCGTGGCAGCACAAAGTAGTCGATTTTATTCGGAATACGGAGCGCCGCACAGCGCTCCGTATTGGTTATTGGCACTTCTTTACATATTTAGTCGCGAGTGCGATAATCTTATCCTCATGGATACACTACAGCTTGGGGCAGCCCAGCCAAAAAAGCCGTCGTTGTTTCGTCGGCTATGGCGTTCACGTTGGCGCTGGCCAGTAATTATAGTCTTGCTTATAGCTGGAGGGTGGGCGCTGGCCGCTGGCCGTTCCAACACCGAGACGGGTTATGTTACAGCCGCTGTCGAGCGGCGCGATTTACGGCAAATAGTAGAGGCGGCGGGAACTGTTGAGTCCACGCAGGCTATTGATCTTTCATTTGTAGGCGCCGGCCCTGTTGCTAGTGTGCCGGCCAAAGTTGGCGTGGTTGTGAAGGCTGGGACGCTACTCGCCAGCTTGGCCAGCCAGAAGCAGGAGGCGCAGGTAGCTGTGGCCCAAGGCGCTCTGCTAGCCGCTCAAGCTGACCTACAGGGCGTTACCAGTGGTGCGAGCAGCGAAGCGTTAGCGGTGGCGGCCCAACAGGTAGCCCAGGCGCAGGCGAGTTTAGCGGCAGCCGAATCTGCCCAGCGCACCCTTACCCAGCAGCGTGACGCTGATGGTATTAATTGGCGTACATCATTAGCCCAGAGCGTAGACTCGAATCTATTCGTAGCGAACCGCGCGGCTGATGAAGCTCACAATGTACTAACAAACGATGAAGCGAGCGATTTATTCGCCATTACTTCGGTCAGCGACTATGGTCGAGTTATGGGCGACGATACAGTCCTCCACAATTTATTGGCGCAAGTAGTAGCAGAGGTAGCGGCCATGAATCGGACTGACGACGCTAGTCTAATCGCCACTGCTGGCCGTGTTATTGACGGGTTAGATGGCACGCAGCGATTGCTATCCGACACGCTGACGCTGTTGCGGCGGCTGTATGCTACGGTGCAATTCACGCAAACAGAGCTAGACGCCCTTAAGACCATAGTGGCTACTCAGCAGACCGCCGCCAGCGCCGGCATCGTCGCCTTGGACGGGACTCGTTCAACACTAGTGAACGGCAATGCTTCATACGTATCACAACTCGATGCCGCTAGTAGCGCTGTAACTGCCGCTCAGTCAGCCCTAGCGGTCGCCCAGGCGCAGCAGCGCTCGACCGCGGCGCCAGCGCGTTCTTTTGAGCTGGCGCAGGCACAGGCGCGGGTAGCTCAAGCCCAGGGTGACTTGCAGCGTAATGTAGCTACGTTGGAGGATTATCGTTTGCGCGCTCCAGCCGATGGCACAATAACTCGCGTGGACGTGCGGGTTGGCGAGCAGGCAGTGGCTGGTCAGCCCGCCGTGTCATTACTCGGCAGTGTGCCGTTGCAAATAAAGGTCAAAGTAGCTGAAGCAGATATTGCTAAGGTGGCAGTAGGTCAGACGGCTACTATTACCCTTGATGCCTTTGGTGATAGCCGACCCTTTACTGGTGGCGTAGCTGCCGTGGATCAAGCGCCGACGCTAGTAGATGGCGTGGTGTACTACAACGTCACGGTGATGTTTATTGGTGACGCGACTGATGTAAAAATCGGTATGAGCGCTGACGTGGATATTCTTACTGCCGTACGTGAACAGGTGTTGGTGGTACCAGCCCGGGCCGTACGCGGTCGAGCAGCAGCGTTGTATGTACAAGTGCCACGCGCCACGGGTGATCCTGAAGAGCGCACTGTTACAATCGGTTTGCGTGGCGAGGACGGCCTGGTCGAGGTGTTAAGCGGCCTAACCGAGGGCGAACAAGTGGTGACATTGAATCGTCCCGCACCGTAGAGACGTTGCACTGCAACGTCTTAAACCTACGTCGTATGTCCACCCCCTTGGTTGAATTAGTCGACGTCACCAAGCAGTACGAAACCGACGACGTGGTTACGCCGGTGCTGCACGGGATTACATTCACCGTGGACACGGGTGAGTTCGTGTCACTTATGGGTCCCTCGGGCTGCGGCAAATCTACATTACTGCACATAATTGGCCTTCTAGACCACCTTTCCACTGGTACGTACAGCCTAGCTGGCCGCGATGTTAGTCACTTGGATGACGATGAGGAGTTAGCGCGATTACGCGGCACGCAAATTGGTTTCGTATTTCAGTCGTTTAATTTATTACCTCGTACTAGCGTGTTGGATAACGTGGCCATGCCCTTGCTATATACTGGCGTTAGTCGAAATGATCGATTAACTCGCGCCCGCGCCGCAATTGCCAGCGTGGGTCTAGCTCACCGCGAGGAGTTTTTGTCGAGCCAGTTATCCGGCGGCGAAAAACAGCGCGTAGCTATTGCCCGAGCGCTGGTGAATGACCCCGCTCTTATTGTTGCCGACGAGCCAACTGGGAACTTAGATAGTAAGTCAGGCGTGCAGGTAATGGAAATTTTGCAGCAGTTAAACGACGCTGGCCGCACCGTATTACTCGTAACACACGAGCGACAAACAGCCGAGTGCGCCCGGCGCATTATCCAACTGCGCGATGGGTTAGTTGTGGCAGACGACCGGCTACCGACCCAGCGCCGCGCCAGCGAGTTAGGGGAATTAAAGTAAGTTACAACTATGCGTATCCTTGCAACATTTAGTACTTCATGGCAGGTGGCGCGGCGCAGCTTGCTGATAAATAAGACACGAACAGCCCTCACAATCCTAGGCATCGTCATTGGCGTAATGTCAGTTATTCTTATGCTTAGCTTGGGTCGTGGGGCGCAGTCACTCATCTTGTCCCAGGTATCTGGCTTCGGCAGCCAGACCATATTTGTGGAGGCTGGCTCGGGTGATACGCAGGGCGGCAACCCGGGGATGATTAAACAGACTCTGACCGCCGACGACATGGAGAAGTTACGGAAATTGCCCACGATTGATTTAGTATCAGCAGTACTTATGTTTAATGAACGGCTTGTGTACCAGGATCAAGATCGAAAGATTCAGTTGGTTGGGGTAGTGCCCGAGCAGCAGGCTATGGATAGTTCATATCCTATCGCCGGTAGATTTTTTGAGGGCGATGAGAATGTTCCCGTAGCCGTAGTGGGCTATAAGGTTGCAAATGATGTGTTTGGCTCGCCAGAGGATGCGCTCGACCAGCGCGTCATCATTAAAAAGCGGTCATTTCGCATTATCGGGGTAATGGAAGAGCAGGGGACCAAGTTCTTCACTGATTTTGACAACAACGTTTACATTCCGCTCAAGGTGGCTATGGATTTATACGGCGTTGACTATATTTCGTATATTACGGTACGAGCCGTGGGATCGGTGGATATCGCCAAGGAAGATGTTCTTCTAGCCATGCGCGAGAGTCACAACCTAGATAACCCCACCGGCGATTTAGCTAAGGATGATTTCTTGGTTACTACGCCCGTGGATGCCGCGGCCATTGTGGCCACAGTCGGCACTGTGCTCACGTTACTGCTCACATCCATTGCGGCCATTAGTTTGTTAGTCGGCGGCATTGGCATTATGAATATCATGCTGGTTACTGTTACCGAGCGGACGAGGGAAATAGGCTTACGTCTAGCTGTGGGGGCACGGCGGCGAGATATTATGCGGCAGTTCCTTATCGAGACCATGATTCTCACCCTTGGCGGTGGCGCCATTGGCATCCTGTTGGGCATTGGACTAGCCGCCATTGCGGCGGCGGTTTTGGCACAGTTTGTCAGCGGCTGGCAGATGGTTATTCCTACCTCGGCGTTGGTTTCTGGCATTGGAGTGTCGGTGGCCGTAGGCTTGCTATTCGGACTGTATCCGGCTCGGCGCGCTAGCCAATTGAATCCCATAGATGCCCTACGGTATGAATAGGGGTAGCGACGTTGCAACACAACGCCCTTATGGTTCCGCCCTTGACTTAAGCGGGGTCCGTCGGGTAACATCCGAAGCTCTATGGCTAGCATCCAATTAAGCGCGCAGCTCCGTAGCACCGAGACGAAAGCTAAGGCTTTAGTGCGTTCCGGCGTGGTACCGGCGGTAATTTATGGCCACAAGTCGGATAACGTATTAGTGACAGTGGATCCTAAACTATTTACCAAGATGTTTTCCCAGGCAGGCGAGAGCTCGCTTATCGAATTGCAGATAGAGGGTCAGAGCCCACTGACGGTACTAGTTAAGGATGTGCAGTACGATCTGCTCAAGCGCACCCCAGTACACGTTGATTTTCAGCAGGTGCGAATGGATGAGACTATTACAGTGGAAGTAGGTTTGAAGATAGTTGGTGAGTCGCCAGCGGTAAAGAATGACGGCGCCGTAATGGTCGAGTCGCTGCGGGCAATTCACGTTGAGTGTTTGCCTGGTGATCTACAGCACGAGATTGATGTGGATATCAGCGGCTTAGCCGCGTTTGGTGACGCGATTCATATTAAGGATTTGACGCTACCAGCCAGCTGGAAGCTGATTAATCACGATCAGGATGAGGTGATAGTAAGCGTCATGGAGCCCAAGGTTGAGGCCGAGCCCACGACCGTGGTTGCCGAGGTTGTGGCGCCGGTTGAGGGTGAGGCTGGCGCTGCCCCGGTCGCGGGCGGCGGGGTTGAGGATAAGAAATAATTTTTTCAATCGTGTAGGGACGTTGCAATGCAACGTCCCTACGTTTGTATTTATACGTCCCGTCTCACCCACACCGCCGCCCGCGGTCGGCCGGCGAGGTCGTTATGTATTGTTATTACCCCGGGTGGTAGACGTTGCGCTAGCAGGTCGCGCACCGCGTCTGCTTGGCGTGGGTCGATTTCTAATATTACCGCCGTAGAGACGAGGCATGCCTCGTCTCTACATTCGTCAATCAACGCCCGAATGTATCCCAATCCGTCCTGGCCGCCACCGTACAGGGCGCCATGTGGTTCGTAGGGCGTCTGCGCGGCCACGTGATTGGCCGGCAGGTAGGGGAGATTCGCCACAATAATGGTAGGTTTTAGGTTGTAGGTTTTAGGTTGTAGGGGATGATTGTAGAAACGTTGCGCTGCAACTTCTCGATCTATATTACCCAAAAGATTTCCACGGCTAAACGTAATAAGGTTTTGGACGTCATGTCGCCGCGCGTTACGTTTGGCCATGGCCAGCGCCCGTCGGGATGTATCCGTGGCAATTATCATGACGCTTAATTCAGCCGCCAGGGTAATAGCAATGCAGCCGCTGCCAGTGCCGATATCTATAATGATCGGTTGGTTCAGAACGTCGAAACTTTGGAACGCCTCAATCGTCACATCCACCAGCAGTTCAGTCTCTGGCCTTGGTATTAGCACATGTCGGTTCACCCAGAATGGCCGGCCATAGAACCATTTTTCGCCAACCAGATAAGCTATGGGCCAGCCAGCAATACGGCGGCGCAGCAGCCGAGCATAGCGCCAGCGCTGCCATAACGACAGTCGCGGCTGGGGGTGAGCCAAGAGGTAGGCAGAATCCACGTCCAGCACGTGCGCCAGCAGCAGCTGGGCTTCGGCTAGGTCAATCGTTTTCGTCATCGTTCTCCGCCGCGTCGCCACCCGGAACATCTAGCCCAGCGGCTTGAGCCTGCAGAGCCTGAATAATCGGTTCGAGTTCGCCCTCCATGATGCGGGATAGGCCGTGAGTAGTGAACCCAATGCGATGGTCCGTGCAGCGATCCTGCGGAAAATTGTACGTCCGCACCTTTTCGGATCGTTCGCCGGTACCAACCTGACCCCGCCGCAGGTCAGACCGCTCCTGCGCGGCTAGATCGCGGGCGCGCGCCAGCAACCGAGCGCGTAATACGTTCATGGCCTTTTCTTTGTTTTGCGCTTGCGAACGTTCGTCTTGGCACTGCACTACCAGGCCGGAAGGCAGGTGAGTAAGACGAATGGCCGAGTAGGTGGTGTTCACGCTCTGCCCGCCGTGGCCGCCAGCGGTAGTGGCCTCTATTTTTAATTCCTCTGGTTTTATATGCACATCTACCTCCTCCGCTTGAGGCAACACGGCCACGGTTGTGGTGGAAGTATGTACCCGCCCAGCCTTTTCGGTTGCGGGCACGCGCTGCACACGGTGGACGCCGCTCTCGTACTTTAATTCGTGGAACACGCCGTTGCCGTTTATCTCCACGATGGCCTCCTTTATACCGCCGAGGCTATTAATGCTCCGGCTAACGGAATGGGTTTTCCAGCCCCTACTTTCGGCAAAGCGTAGATAGGCGCGCAAAAGTTCGGCGGCAAATAACCCTGCCTCGTCGCCACCAGTGCCAGCGCGCACCTCCAATACCACGCCGCGGTTGTCAGCGGGGTCAGGCGGGGTGAGGCTGGCAGCTAAGGCTCGCTCCAGCTGGTCGCGTCGCGCGGTGGCTACGGGTAGTTCGGCGCTGGCCATGCTAGATAATTCGACATCTTGGCTACCCAGTGTTTCGGTTAGGTCAGAGCATTCGACCTCGGCTGCAGCTAATTGGTCAGCCAGCTCGACGCTGCGACGCAGTTCAGCATGTCTACGGGTAAGCGGCACTATTTGCGCCTGATCCCCTAGCACGGACGGATCCTGTAGGCGCGCCTCGACCTCCGCCATTTCCTGGCGGTTTTTTTGGACAAGGGCAGCAATTTTTTGGTTCATACGACTTGTATATAGGATACACGAAACATAAAAACGTAGAGACGTTGTGGTGCAACGTCTCTACAGGGGTAATATAGGTTATTCCTTTTCTACCTTCGGGGTCTTTTTGGCCTTAATCGAGGCGCGTTTTACGGTGCGAGCCTTTCGACCGGTAGCCGTGGTTGCCTTGGCCTTAGCCTGGGTAGCCAGCTTCTGGAAGCGGCCAACGCGACCGCCCTCGTCGATGAGCTTACGCACGCCGGTGTACAGAGGGTGACACTTAGAGCAGATTTCCACGTAGATTTCCTCGCGGGTCGAGCCCACGGTGTGTACCGCGCCACAGGCACAGGTGGCCTTGGCATTAGGGAAATAGGACGTAGATTCCTTGGATTTCTCGGCAATCTTTTTAGCCATAGGTGTACCACAGTACAGCCGTGGGTCGATTTTGGCAAGGATCCTTGCCAGGGTAGCTAGATTTTGCTAGGGTATTAACCTCATTCATCACACACACATCCCGAGCTGTTTGGACCTTGTCCCCCGAAGCCTTGGCAAAGGGGGATCCCGACGGTGACGACGGACGTGGCGGTAACAAAAGGAAATTTATGAAGCTACCCGAGCTTCCCGAGCTACTTAAGGCCGGTGTCCACTTTGGCCACCAGAAATCAAAACGATATCCGACCATGAAGCCGTACGTGTTTGGCACGCGCGGCGGCATCGACATCATCGATTTGGATAAGACCCGCGCCCAGATGCAGGCGGCCTACGATTTCATCAAAGGCATTGCGGCTAGCGGCGGCACGATTCTGTTCGTTGGTACCAAGCGCCAGGCCAAGCCCATTGTGGCAGCCGCGGCCGACGCCTGTGGTATGCCATACGTCACCGAGCGATGGCTAGGCGGAACCTTTACTAACTTCCGCGCTATTATGCAGATGACCCAAAAGTTGACGCGCATCGAGCAGCAGCAAGCCAGCGGCGAGATAAACCGTTACACTAAAAAGGAGCAGACGGTACTGCAGAAAGAAGCAGCTAAGCTGCAGTCCATCGTAGGTAGTTTAAAGTTGCTACGCGCTCTACCCCAGGCTATTTACGTTGTAGATGTTAAGCGCGAAGGTACAGCTGTGGCTGAAGCCAACAAGTTGCGCGTGCCCGTGGTAGCCGCCTGCGATTCGAATATCGACAGCCGCCAGGTGCAGTGGCCCATTGCTGGCAACGATGATGCGTCTAAATCTATCGAATTGGTGGCTAATTTTATTGCCCAGGCAGTAAGCGACGGCAAAGCCAATCCGGTCGTAGCGCCGACACCAGTAGTGCCGGCCGTATAATCAACTTATAATACAAAAATATATGCCGGAGATTACTGCCGAGATGGTAAAGAACTTGCGTGAAGCAACTGGCGCGGGCGTAATGGACGTGAAGCGAGCTTTGCAGGACGCGGGCGGGGACGTGGTTAAGGCCACCACCGCGCTGCGCGCCGCTGGAGTTAAGTTAGCAGCCAAAAAGCAAGAACGGACCGCGGGCGAGGGTATAGTGGCTCACTATATTCATGCCGGCAGCAAACTGGGCGTATTAGTCGAGCTGCGTTGCGAAACTGATTTCGTAGCGCGCAATGAAGATTTTCAGGCGGTGGCGCGAGGCATTGCCATGCATATTGCCGCCTCTGACCCGCAGTACCTACGCCCGGAGGACGTACCCGAGCAGGTACTAGAGGCCGAGCGCGCCGTGTACCGTCAGCAATTAGCTACCGAAGGTAAGCCAGCCGAGATGGTTGAAAAGATTGTGGCGGGGGATCTAGGTCTGCTTACTGCGTCAGCCGTTCGTTAAAGATGATTCGATGACGGTAGCCCAGGTTATCGAGCAGATTACGGCCAAGGTGGGGGAGAAGATTGAAATTGGTAAATTCGCTCGGGTTAAGGTTCAAGGTAAATCTTAAGTTGATAAAATTTAAAGTTTGTTATAGCAAGGCCCGCGCTTGTGGCGCGGGCCTCTTTTGGTCTTATCACTCGCCCTTGACATCTCGATCCGTAGGGACTATACGGTAAATAATAAATAGCACCTTACCACCACGAAAGTATCTTGCACCCGGGCGTGGGGTTAAATCTTTCGATAGTTACGCAACGAATTCCTCGAGAGGAGGGAACCATGTCAGAGCGAACGCACACAATGCATTGGTACTGTGTCGGCTGCGGGCAGCCAGAGGGCGATGGGGCGGAGAGTCTCATTGTAGTCACCGCCAAGTCGAGGGAGGATGCGGAGAATAGAGCTAGGGTAGAGGCAGAAAGTCGTCACCGTTACCTCCGATCCAGATCAAGGAAAATTTCTAGCTGCACCAATGATAAGAATATCAAATTCTATGACATGAAGGTGCAGTGACACAACGAACACTAGCCCCGGTCGCCTAATGCGGCTGGGGCTCTTCGTGTCCGCGTCAAGGCAGTGGTATAATACATCCTATGTTCGATACCCTTACTGC
>CAYZDG010000007.1:3526-12662 GCA_964477165.1 uncultured Gammaproteobacteria bacterium | reverse complement strand
CTCCGCTCGCTCGGGGTTCGCTCAGGATGACGTGTTTTTATGTGGCGCGCGGGTCAGAATGACGAGGAAAACTAATGCAATCCCCCCTGCCTTCTTTGCTCGGTTGGGTCGCGCAGGGCGTCACGCTCGACGCGGTAAGCCTGTAGTGTAGCTTCAGCCAATGAGCCGTCTGCTTCGACGGCGTCAAATACTTGCGCCCAAAAAGCTATACGACTGTTGTTCAGGATACGCAGGTTATCTTCGGCGAGTGCCAGCGTCTTACGATAATGCCAAATCAGCTCGGCCAGCCGATATAAGCGCATCGTCTTTAGCGCCTGGGCATGATCTGACCCGCGATTGTCAGCCACGTACGCGACTAGTGCTCGCTCCAGCTCCGGATTGTACAACGCCATAAAGTTTATAAAGCGCGCCCAGCCATCGTACCTGCAGCCAAATCGTAGCGCCGAATGATCCAGTAAGTAGAGGTCGTGGCCGCGCACACGAAAGTTGTGGGGCACTAAATCCCAGTGCGTTAAAAAGCTGGCGTAGCGATCCACTAGTTCTCGGTGTTGCTCTAGCTGCTTATCGGCACGAACTATATAACTATCCATCATTGCGTCACCACCCAGACGCTGTAACTCCTGCCGGTGATCAGCTAGATCGTCTCGGTACGACCGAGTGGTCCATAGACCCAAGGCTTGCTGCACGTCGTGCCGATGGCCATAGGTGGTCGCATGCACGCCCTCTAGACCCTCGAACGCCTTGAGCGCCAAAAAGAACTGCTCCTGCAGCGGCCGTGCTAAAAAGGTCGAAGTCTGCTCGATAAACTCGGTAACCAAAATGCGGAGGTGTCCACGATTCGCGTCCAATATAATAGGCGGCGACATAAAGACATGGTAGGCAAAATTTAACTGCTCTAATACGCGACGGTAGCGTAGCTCGCGTTCGATTTCGGCCACGCCGCTCGGGTGACTACTCGCCTTCACTATAACTCGCAGATTGTCCTTACTCCGCCGACCCACTAGTACTAGCTTGCGGCCAGCAGTAAGGTAACGCTCGCCGCCCAAATGCACCTGCTCGTCCTCTAGCGTAATGCCTAATTCAACCAGCAGCGGCTGCAGGGCAGCTAGCTCGGTATCACGGTAGCAAATCCAGTCCGCTGCGGCGCCACTACTTGTCATACCAGCTTGGATACTAATGTGGACACATAGCTCTCCCACGTCGGCGCCTCGGCCAAGCCGACTCCCCCACCAATAATCTTTACAGCAGCTCCGGCCGCCGCGGCCGCACGCGCTGCCTCCTCGCCTAGTTCGTCGTTTAAATCCACGACGCAGGTTGTGGCTTGCCTAGTATAGAACCAAGCCTCGGCCGCCGACACGCGTCCCAAAAACTCGACGTGCCGACCATTTGCCAGCGCGCGCAGCGCTTCGATATCAGAATAGTCGCCAAGTACTACCAACCGAGATCCGTCTACTAGACCACGGATAGCAGCGGCAGCGGCGACTGACGTCTTATGGCGCGGAACTAGTACCAACTGTGGATCTCGCTGCGGCGTGAATGGCAGAATCTGATCCAGCGGCAACGGCACCGGGCAGACCGTGATATTCTCCCGCGCCACGCCGTATTGCTGCTGGCAGAGCCTCGCTAAATACTCCGAAGGCACTACCACACGCCGAGCAGATCGCAGCACAGCGCCCTGCAGCCATCGCCGCATTGGTGAGGCGTCCTCCCCTAGCTCGTCGCCAACAAAGTTCACAACTACAGGCACACGCCGTAACCAACCTACGACAACAGCAGGCACCCCAGCAGCCAATGCCCGCTGGGCGTAGATGACCTGCACTCCGCGCGAAGCTAGAAACAGCTGCCAAAAAAAGCTAAACATTCGAATCAGTAGTGGCTTCTGCTTGCCGACAGTCACCAATCGCGCGCCATGTAACGGCTCGAACGTGGCTGCCTGGGCCACCACTGTTATCTCATGCTTCTTTGCGAGATGCATAGCTAACTGCCTAACGTACGCTGCGGGCTCCCCCAACTCGGGGGGGTACATTGGCGTGGCAATTACGACCTTCATAGACGCTCACCGTGCCATTTTTCGCGCAAAAAAACAACCCCGCGCCACATTGGGCACGGGGTTTCATCGTTATTCGTTACTTACATCATCGATTCAAAAATTCAAATTTGCACTGAATTATACGAGCCGCGGATACACAGCTTGCCCTCCGCTGCATCCCAGATACAACGGAGCGCAAAGTACGTGCTCCAAACGTCCTCGCACTCGCTGCTCAACGCCCACGCGACGAAATCGTGCCAAGGCATTCGCCTAACGCGCCTGATCCCCTCCGCTGGGTTATCGTAACATGCAACCGGTGTCACGCCGGTCACCACCATCAACGAGACTGGATCACTGCACACTCCGTCATCCAGGTACTGACCGCCGAGTGAATAGACCGAACATTCTTCGTCTAGAGTAATTCCTACTTCGGCTCGCAACTCGACACGAAGTACATCAGCCAAATTTTCTTCGTTCTCGCCGCCAACCGGACACATTAGTGTCCATTTACCACGGCCGCGACGGTACTGATCTATCAGCAATACGTCGGGGAGCTTGCCACGCTCTGCATCCGTCAGCAACAGGCACCGCATGGCGTGCGTGAAGGTATAAAACCTCATGAACTTTGTGCCCTTGCTGCCGTCAGGTTTCTCGGTAGAGTAGAAGACGCCCACAAAACTGTCGTTCCATAGTACGGACTCAATACTTGTGCATCTCACCTCGCCCTTTGCCGGGTCGCCGGTAGTCGGATCGAGATGCCGCAGGATTTTATCCAGAACGTGCGATTGAAAATGACCCACGAGATCATTCAGTGTTGGTCTCACCATTTCTTTGTAGCCACCGTTCCGTGTGGTGGCGAGATCAGATGTATCATCTTGTTCCCACATGTCAACGATCCTTCCGTCAACCACAGTTATATAAACGATGCCATCGTCCTTCTCAGCTGTAAACTCGGCCCAAAAGGCCGTATAGACTACCATGAGATGACTGTATTTTCCTGCTGCTGCATCGATCTCGGACTCGTCAATACCAAATAGATCCTTAATCTCCTGTCTTGTCGGCGAGGCAAGCCTCGAGCACAACCTCGAAATTCTACCGTGTTCCATTGCAGCCTTCCCTATCTCCGTGTCGCCACGGTTTATTTGTATATTTAAATTATCAACTTGCGGAATGTGAAAAGATTACATATATTCTATTAAATGTCAAGCAATAACAAGAACATCCTATTTGTCATTACCCAAGGCCATTGGGGCGGTGCCCAGCGCTATGTTTTTGACCTAGCACGTAATTACACGTCTCGCGGATATAAGGTTGCAGTCGCAGTGGGTGACGAACCAAATCAACTCCTGCAGCAACGACTGACTACCGCCGGCATCCCCGTACACCAGCTTTCGCACCTTGTCCGTCCCGTTAACCCAATGCGGGACATTGCCGCAATATTCGAGTTACGGCGTTTGATATCGCACGGTGGCTACGACGTAGTACATCTAAACAGCTCCAAGGCTGGTGTGATTGGATCAATTGCTGCGGCTGTGCTGCCCCGCCGAACTCGTCCAACAATTGTTTACACTGCTCACGGCTGGGTATTTGTCGAGCCGTTGTCTTCTGCTCGTCGCTGGATATATCGGAATTTGGAGCGACTAACTGCGCCCTCGAAGGACATCATCGTATGCGTTAGCCAGCAAAGCAAAGATGATGCTCTAGCTGCTTACGTTGGTAAGAAGGAACAGATGGTGGTCATCCCTATTGGCCTGGATCGTAATGACCTGACATTTCTGCCGCGCGAGCAGGCGCGTGCCGAACTTTGTCGCTTGGCTGACATTACGGATGGATCAGATGTTCGGATTGCCGTAACCATTGCCAACTACTACGCCACCAAGGGTATCGACTTGCTACTAGCAGCCTGGCCACGCGTATTGGAACAACACCCTAATGCCCACGCAATGGTGCTGGGTGATGGTCCCCTTGGGTTAGAGCTAAACCGCCAGCTAGCTGCCGAGGGCATCAGTGAACGATTCCATCTACCCGGCGCAGTACCAGACGCATACCGCCTATTAATAGGTGCGGATTTGTTTGTACTCCCTTCCCGCAAGGAAGGCCTGCCCTACGCCCTACTCGAAGCCCAGGCAGCTGGCCTACCAATTGTGGCCAGTGAAGTGGGCGGCATACCAGCCGCGCTGGCGAACGGCCGCGGCGGACTGCTTATTCCTCCGGGAGCGCCTGGCGATATTGCCGCGGCCGTCACCTCGTTGCTAGACGATCCACAGCTAGGGCAGCGCCTGGCCACAGCCACGCGCACCACTCACACCCTGGCCAACATGGCCGAGGCGACATTGGCTTGCTATACCGGACGACGACAGGAAAACATTAAACCGTAGGCCACACGCTGCTGGCCTACCAACGCTGCCAGCCACCGAAGGCGGCGCGACACAATGAACTCAAACCGCACGTCGCTAAAACGATGCTGTAGCAGCGTCCGAAACTCCGAAAACATAAAGTGGTTAATGTGCGTGGGATCTTCCAGTGGTGTCCCCCGCTTGCGGCCAAATAGTATCCGCAGCCGACTTTGCCAACTAAAAGCGTGCGGCACCGTGCCCGCCAATATACCGCCGGGTTTAAGGCAGTCATATAGCTTCTGCAGCACAGTGGCTGGGTAGTACAGGTGCTCTAGAACCTCGGCTGCCACCGCCGCGTCGAAACTAGCTGGCTCCACGCCCCAGTCGCCATTCAGGTCTACCTGCCGCGTTTCAATGCCTAGCTGCCGCTGGGCAATTTCCAAAGCCTCGGCATCTATGTCCAAACCCGTGACATGATTACCTGGCACGAAGTACGACGTAAGCGCGCCGTCGCGACAGCCAATATCTAAGACTCGCTTGCCAGTGCCAACTGCCTTGGCTAAAAAGGCTCCTCGGACCTGCCCTAGCAACACAAATCCACGACCACGTCGCTGCCGGTGGTGACCGGTGTACACCTGCTCCAGGCTACTAGCCATGAGCTACTTGTGGCTAGCTGCTGCCTGCTGCTGTCGTAACTCGGCAATTAGCTGATCCGCGGCTTCCTTAAACTGTGGTTCGATCCGCGCTGCTTCTTGTGCCGCAACAATGCCGCGCTCGTAATCACCTAGCTTCTGGTAGGTCAGCGCCAGTGCGCCCCACATTTCAGCGTTCTGTGGTTCAGTCATGAGCACGGTACGATATACGTCGGCAAGGTCTCCCCAACGCTCCTTATCGATGTACAGACCAACTAACCGCTGCAACATATTAGGGTTACCGTACGCCATGGCGCGAAAATCTGCGTCGCTAAGCGCAGCCGACATTTCCCTATCCGCATCTTCAGTAAGACCAGCGCGCAGATAAGCAAAGCCGAGGTTCCACCGCGCGATAGGTACACCATTGGTCAAACGGACCACTTCCTCATAGGTGGCTATAGTATCTTCTGACCTATTCAGAGCCATCTGGTACAGCCCCAAATCGTTTAGCAGCTCAATGCGCTGCGTCGAGTACTTACGTGCCTCCTGGATAATACTAATTGCCTCCTCGATACCCTTGGTATCGCCCGCGGCTTCGGCGTTGAGCGCTACTACCTTGGCTAGGGTAATAGGTGTCTGCAAATCATACGGATAGGCGTGCCAGGCATATTCTAGTGGCGGCTGAATAATAGCCAAGGCTTTCTGACGTAGCTCGGCGTCCTTTAGGGTACCCCGCTGCAGCCGATCCATAAAACTGGTCGCAGCCTGCCGCGGCGCCTCTTGGCTGCCGGTGCCCAGGCCACGACTAAACACATGCTGCTGGTACCAATCGAACGACATCATTGGGTCAGCAGCACTATCCATTTCCTTACCCACGATAATTGCCTTGCTAAGGCCAGCTGTACGCACATTCACTGGCAACAGCCATAGCGCCAGGCCAATAACGTACAGCCACGGTAATACCGCTAATCCGCGGGGTGATTTATCTGTAGTAGTCGGCTCGGTATCGGATCGATTAGCTAGCAATAGACAACCAAGTAATGCCAGTAACATCCATACCACCAGTACATCAAACAAGAACATGTTCTGGATAACATACGCAGCTAGTAGGCAGATTGCCATGATGCCAAGGCTGCGCTGGCCAGATGATCGCGCTAAACGCCAAGCTAGAGCCAATAAACCACCAATAAAGGCCAGCCATACTGCCACTCCCACGGCGCCCTGCGTTACACCGATATCCAAGATAATATTGTGGGCGTGGTCGAACCATGTCTCGCTGTTCGGACCCTTATAGTGCAGCGGGTTAATGTACTTATTAAACGGCACGGGAAACTGCTCTGGTCCCCAGCCGATGATTGGACGCTCCTTAATCCCCTGCCAGGCCGAGTTCCAGGTGTAGAAACGCGTAACAGCTGTGCCGGCCGAAGGGCTAATGTCGGTAAAGCGCTGTAGTAGGGGCGTTGACCGAACAAAATCGGTATTCCGTGCTAGAACCAAAACCACCGGCACAATAACAACTAACACTAGAGCCCCAGCCACCCAGCGTCGCGCCTTTGCCACTACCACGTCGCGCCGACTGAACCATAGCCAAAGGACAGCAGCTAACGGCAGGGCTGCTAGCAGACCAAGCATGGCGCCACGGGTAAGGGTAAACACAAATGCCGGCAGCATAACCACTAAAGTTGCTAACCACAGCCATCGCCGTTTGGTTGCCCAATCTCGCATCATTAAATAGGCAGCAAAACCCATTTGAAACAAAAGGTAGGCACCCACGTAGGCTGGGTTGCCAATAGTGGCGCTAATACGGTCGCGGCCAGCTTCCACGGTCCAGTTAGCGCCTAGCTTCTGCGCTAAACCGTACAGCGATAGTAATACACCTATACCAACTGATACTTTTAGCGCGCGCAACACCGTCTGACGGTCAAAAATAGTCGGCAGGATCAGGAATAACGCTACATAGTGCAGTGATGTGAAGATGCTCTCCATACGCTCCATGGTGCCCCAAAACGAATAGTGGAAGTTCACCCCAAACACTCCGCTGACAACCGCCGATAGTCCATAGGCGATAACAGCCCAGGATACCCACGTCATCCGCAGTCGGTACTTGCTTGTATTTGCGGCCAACAGCAGCAGGTAACCCAATACCAGTAACTCCACGATAATACGGAAGGTTACATATTTAGGCACGATGAAGGGGAAGAAGTAGCTATTCCCCACCAGCAATGGCACGGCTAACATAATGTAGACCAGCCACTGGCTAAGGCGACGGATCAAGGTCTCATGGAGCTTTAAGGAAGCTGTAAATGACGGCATGGGATGAAAAATATATAACTTACCTTACTTATTAATGCCGAGAGTATAGCTGACGAACCTATAAAAGGCCAACCCCCGCACCTTCCAAGGAAGGTGCGGGGGTGGTTGCTAGGACCTCTAATGGTCGAAGCTAAAAGCTACTAGTAAGTGGAACCCTCAACAGGCAACGTCGTAGCGATAAACACATCCTGCATCGGACCAGCATTTTCGGGGCCGGCCGGGTTGATGGTGTAAGTTAGACCGCTGGTGTTCCACAAGCGTGTACCACCCGCAGTGCTAGTCGCCGAGTTGCTGAACAGGAAGCCAGCGGTACCAGTAACCTGAGCTGTCAGGCTACGGACACCAGTGCCACCTGCATTCCTCATTGAGAGCGTATTTGCTCGCAGGCTGAAGATACGTGAGGTGCCGGGGTTGATCTCCTTATAGTCAGCCCAGCCAGTTCCGACAGTGCCATTGACACTGAACAGAGTACTAGTGGTATTGACTACGCCACCACACTTACCCGCAATACCATCGCCGGTGCTAGTGGCACCACCGCAGAGAGCGGTCCAGTACGCACTATCTGGCGTGGCAATAGCTGTATTGCCGACGTACAGCATAAAGTCGGTCACTGTATCGGTCGCCGTACCGGCAAAGGTGAGACCAGAGCCGTTAATGGTGAAGCCGATAGTGGACAGAACTATGCTGCCCTGGCTATCGTTGCGAATCTCAAACTGACCAATCTCCGCAGTTGTGCCTAGAGAGTGGTTCGTGATCGTCAACGGGCTTACCGTCGGAGCCGAGTCGAGTACCAAGTGGTAGTTAGATAGCGTGCCAGTATTCGACGTTGAAGTCGTTTCAATACTAGTCGCCTCTAACTGACCTCGGCTACCAGAACGGATGTCCACGAAGCTATTTGAGTTCGAGTGTAGACCCACCGCTAATACGGTGCTAGTCACGCCTGAACCAGAGCCGACCGTGTTCATCTTCAAGGTGAGGTTCTTGCCTACACCGTTGAGAACCCTCAGGCCAGTGCCCGAGAAGTTAAACAGTAGTCGTGCCGAAGACGAGGCGCCTACGCCGGCAACAGTCTGCTGCGAAGCAGTCGTGTCGGTGATGTCCTCGTCAATGTTCGTGAGGTAAGCGGTGCCGAGCGGCGTGGTGCCGTCGTACAGCGAGAACGACTCGAACATGCTAGTTCCAGACGCCTGAATATTCTCTGTAGACGAGCTCAAAATCGCGGCCGTAGTCGAAACGCGAAGCGTCAACTTGTAGACGTCAACATCCTCGTTGTCTGTTTCAATACGGACCATGGCAACCGGCGTATTGTCGGTACCTGCCGCAATTACGCGGGAGGCTACTGTGCCGTCCTGCGCGAAGAATACACGAACAGCTGCCGCCGCCATGCTGTTAAGCTGGCCGTTCACGGCTGCTGCCGGACCCTGGATAGTGTTGCCCGAACCCACGCCGCTGCCAACAATGGCATTAGCGGTTAGGGAAGCGCGCAAGGTGTCGCCGTTAGACACTGTAGAGTTGATATCACCCTTCACTGCTAGCACACGCGTGCTATTGGCCGGCACAGTCCAGTTCACGTTAAACGAGTTACCATTAGCTGAAGGCGAGCTAAGGGTTGAGCCTAGCTGCGTCTCGGTACCGCCGGTGATGTCGTATAGCTTAAGGTTAGTAAGGCTGGTAATGGCCGCCGTAGTGAAGGCAGCGTTCACCGCGATGCTATTAACCCGCACATCCTCGCTACCCACGGCCGTATTGCCCACGGCAAACGTGCCAATTAAGGCGTTCGCAGTGCCAGGAGCAACAATGGTCGGGTCAGACGGGATAGTGTGCTT
>CAYZDG010000007.1:0-3426 GCA_964477165.1 uncultured Gammaproteobacteria bacterium | reverse complement strand
ATCTTGCGCACCTCCAAGTTTTCACCATTAGCAGTGAGGTCGAAGCGACCAAGCTCAACGTTGGTAGCACCAACCGTAACGTTACCCGAAGGTGACGCTGCGTTCTTGGCAATGGTCAACGCGCCTTGCTTGATCTTGAAGTAGCCAGACGTGGACGAAATCGCGGTCCACGAAGAGCCACCATCAAACGGAGCGCTGGCTGGTAGCAAGTTTGCACCAGTGGTTACGCCGCGGATGAGCAGATCGTAATCGTTCTGAATCTGCAAACGGAACCAACGGTTCGCACCGCCCGTGGCATCAACCTTAACCGTAAGGTTACGGTTGGAGCCCTGGGGTACGGTGTACGGCGTGGTTAGGTTAATAGTGGCGTAGCGACCAACTGAATGAGCAGTGCTGCCCAAAGCAATACCGTCAGGACCGTAGACGGTAAAGTTGGCGAGATCTGACGCGTCATTAACGTCACCCTCAACGTACATAACTAACTGACGAACCTGCGCGTCCTCGCGAGAGGTTGTCTCGTTGAAATTGAACTTGGCCACCTCCATTTGGGTCTGGCCAACTTCGAGGTTGCCAGAGGTGCAAGCAATGGAGCAACCAACTGTTGCCTGACCCGCCACAGTTACGGAACCCACGGTAGTGGAACCATCCACAATGCTCATGGTGTTACCAGTAATAGGGAACGAGCCATTCTTGGCCGGGCTGTTGAGGAACGTCAAATCAGCAGCCGAAGCAATGCCCATATTAACTGTGGCACTGCCTGTGTCCGCACTTAAGTTAATCGCCACTGTTACCGAGCGAGTTTGACCCGCTGGAATAATAATGGGATCGCTGCCAAAGCCAACGGTGCCGCGGCCATCCGAACCAATTGAGGTTAGAATAGCGCCGTGGCGCACGCCGCTCTGGTCCCACACGCTCACGCCAGTAACATTGGTATTAGCAATGAAACCACCGCGAGTCATGGTTAAACCAGTAAGCTGCGCGTCACCGTCAGCAGAGGCGGTAACGTTTAGCTTTAAAATCGGGTTGTAGATAGTGCCATCGGGTAGGGTGTTGGCTACCGGCGTATCAGACGCCAAAGCAATTGTTACACCGCTACCAGTGGGAACTACTACGATGTTCGTGCCGCCCTGCGAAACGTCTAGTAGTGAGGCCTCGGCACCATTGATTGAGGTGCCATTGGTCAAACCGCTAAGCGTGCTCGCCGGAACAGTGTGCACGAACATGGTCCAGAAGTGGTTGGCGTCCATGGCCGCCTGGCCAGAGATCGGCCGCTTCGTGGTGCCGTCGATGTAGTAGGTCGTAGTGCCGTCGGAAGCCAAATAGCCCTTAGGCAAAGTGGCGCCGCCGGTTGGCAAAGCGCTGCCGATGTTGTAGTTCGGCGGCGCGAAGAAAGCGTCATTCAAGTCGTCAATCTGCTGCGCCCAAGTTGAACCGTATAGGGCAACCGCTGTCGCCTCGTCAGGGACGTGGCGTAGTGTGCCTGTTGGCTCAACTGCGTACACGCGCGGATCGGTGGTGATTTTCACCAGCCGAGTGCCGGCGCGGTACTTTACGTTACCGCCAATGTAGAAACTGGCTAGCTCGGCGTCAGAAATGGTCTGAACACCCGAGAAGTCGGTGTACCACGTGCGATAGATCTTATCGTTGGGGAAGGTGTAACGCTTCCCATCGGTAGCCAGGTAGTACACAGCTGCGCCGCTCGCTTTGATAAGCGAACCAGCGGCAACCGCGTGGGCTACCGGGACCTGCATAGCGCCCACGGCCCACATTAAAGTGGTAACTGTAAGTGCTACTACTGATAGTCTCTTAGAAAAAATGTTCATGGTTATGTTTATACCTCACTTTGGTGGCTAAAACGCTGCCCGCCGAGGCCGTTATACCCCAGATTCTGCTGGCGTCCACCCAAAGGCAGATCGACCTTTCTCCAACAGAACACTGGGCGGCAATCGGCGACATTTCGTCCGCCTGTCCGCAGTGACGTTTAACCTATAAGTCCTCGAGACGAGTAAGGGTCCGAGGGCCGAAGGTCCACCGTAGCTCCAAAGGAGCGAAGGTGGAATCTCGGCTCTCGAACTCTAACCAGAAACGGGAGACTTACAGATTGGTAATTAACTAAAAAACAAGGAGCGACTGAAGAAAATCCTAATGACTAAGCTCTAATGCCTAAATTAACTTATTCGACATTCGGATTTAGTCATTAGGATTTTAAACTTTGGGATTTATTATTATTTCATTACTTCTTTACTGCCTCATCAGCGACCTTAGCCGTGGTGGTAGCCACTGTAGCCTGGGTAGTGGTCGCTACGGGTGCCTTTAATTCGTCGAGTGCGCCTGGCAGTATTTCAACCGTTATTAATGTGCTCATGCTGTTCAAAAGATCCTCAATGCGATTCAAATTCAAACGCGCGATAGCTAATTGCTCCACGACTCGGTCGTAGCGGTGCCAGGTAAGGTGAATTCGCGCTTCAGATAAAGCGAGTTTCACCTGCGTCATATCCTTACCCAAATTATCGA
The DNA here is from genome assembly GCA_964477165.1 of uncultured Gammaproteobacteria bacterium. Classification (GTDB taxonomy): domain Bacteria; phylum Patescibacteriota; class Patescibacteriia; order CAYZDG01; family CAYZDG01; genus CAYZDG01. The sequence continues at coordinate 912 of CAYZDG010000007.1, read as the reverse complement.
AGTCGCTTAACTTTGGTTGGGCTAGACCAGCATCTCGAGGCAAGGCGTACATGGCCTGTCGAACCTTGAGACGAATTTCAATATTGCCACTCGACCAGATAGGCTTTTCTAGCTTTGCCACTCGCTCCTCCTGCGAAGCCAATGCCTCCTGCAGCAATTGCTCGACCTTCGCTGCTGTTTCACTGTCATTTGGATCTTCAACTAGTTTGGCAATTAAAATATCTAAAGTGCTTTGTTCGGTTAAGGAAACAGTTGTTAAGGCCTGCGCCACCGCAGCACCTAAATTTGCGTCAGTCGATTTATCTATTGTTGACAAGGTACTCGTGCTCAATGCCACCTTGACGCTGGCCGTACTGTTGGCCACCTGCTTCGCTACTCGCGCCACGGCGCGGGCTGTCTGCGGCTTAGTATCTGTAATCGCCGCGATTTGCAGCGAATGACTTGCAGAAGTCAGATCACGATTAAGTGAAAGCACGGTTTGATTTAGGCGGGTATCCCTTTCCTCATCAGAATAACCACGCTCATTAATTGTACGAATCTCATCCAGCCGGCTGGCAACGTGTCGTAGGTACACCGTGGCCTCATCCTGCGCCGATGGTGCCAACACTAACTCAACCTTCTCGATAAGGTTCCGCTTAACTGGATATAGTGTGTCGCCAGATACGGCCGCCATACTAGCGCGAGCCACCATTGTGCCGGTTCCAGACAGTAATGTGATAATGAGCACAGCTGCTACCTGGCGAACATGAGCAAAACTAAAGCGCCACGTTTGCCACATGCCAACCTGCATTGTGCGATAAACCGAGGACTGTGCCTGTATGCTAGACAGGTAATGTGCCCGCTGCGTCAATAGACGGCGAGTACTATTAACAGCCTCCGGCGCCGGAATCCTAGCGTTCTTTAGGGCTTTTA
>CAYZDG010000006.1:0-12956 GCA_964477165.1 uncultured Gammaproteobacteria bacterium | reverse complement strand
CTAGCGAGCCGGCGTGATCTGCTGCCATGGGGAATGTAACCTTACCCACGGCTGGCGACGAATCGTGCCACGCCTTGTGGCTAAAAGCAGTATCAGTGCTGACACTAATAACCTCGGCGCCTAACTCCTGAAACTTTGGGTATAAATCGGCCAACTCCTTTAGTTCGGTGGGGCAGACAAAGGTAAAGTCAGCTGGGTAGAAGAACAGTACCAACCACTTGCCCTGATACGCCGACAACTTAATTTTTAAAATCTCGCCGTTGTGATACACGTCTAAATCGGCCTCGGGCAGTTTGGAACCAACCAAGGGACCAGCGCAGCTAGGGCAGTCGCAGCAACTGTCGAATTCATCACGCATACAATTATATCGTTAAGTTATTAATGCTCATTTGGGCAGACACATAGTAACTTAACAACGCTTGTTGTGGTAGCGGGCAACGATTTTTTTTGATTCAAGACGCTATGCCTTTGCCGAGCCAAAATATACCTCCTGCAGCCGGGCGTCGCGTTGGATTTCTTCAGGCGTGCCCTCCATGTGCTTCTGACCCTCCACTAGCACTGCCACGCGATCCACTAGATCGAATAGGAACTTAAGATCGTGCTCCACGACTAGGATAGTAAACCCCTGATCACGAGAAAGCGTTCGAATCATTTCCGCCAGCTGCTGACGTAAGATGGGTGCCACCCCAGCCGTCGGCTCGTCGATGAGCAGCACATTGCCACGGAAGAGCTTAAGACGGGCGAGCTCCAACAAGCGTTGCTCACCCCCAGACAGCACCCCAGCCAACGAACGACGGTGTGGCAACAGATTCACCTCCTTCAGCGCTACCTCGACGCTATGCTTCATCTTGCGCCGGTGGCGCGGCGACATCATCCACCACCACGGGTAGCGCTCAGCACGTTCAATAGCCATGATGAGGTTCTCCTCGGCAGTCAGGTCACGAAATACGCCAACATGCTGGAAGCTGCGGCCGATACCAAGCCGCACCCGCTGGTGCGGAGGCATATCCATAATATCTACTCCATTGACACTGATAGTACCCGTATCCACCGGAACGAAGCCGGAAATAGCGTTAAGTAACGTCGTCTTGCCACAGCCGTTAGGCCCGATAATACCCAGTATCTCCCCATCGCGTACCTCCAGCGACAACTCGTGCAGAATCATCTGCTTACCGATCTGCACATGCAAATCGTTAATAGAAACGGTGACCTTACGTTCGGACATAGGACGTTAGATGAAGCGACGCTGCGGCATAAACCGCTTTAGATTCTTCAAAATGATTATGAGCGCTCCCGCATAGATTAGCACACGGAGTTGCCCGACCATCGACGAAGGCAAATCCACAAAGCGCAGAACCTCGGGCAGTAGGACAATGAACAACGTACTTAAGGCCACCCAACGCACCTTGGGACGCGCCGCGATAATAGCAATGGTAAGCATCTGCAACAACAACGGTAAACCGACGAACGAGGGATCCAAAAAGCGAATCCGCCACACAGCTAACAGGCCAGCTACACCCGAGAAGGCCGAGCTGATAATGAGCACCGCGCCCACCACCTGCCGCACCGAGACCCCCAGCGACTGCACGATAAACCCGTTCTCGCGTAAACCTTGTAGAGCGCGGCCGAGCCACGATTTTAGAATGAGGTATTCGCTCCCCAGTACAGCCGTAGCAAACCCCACCTGCAGCCAGGTAATTGCACCGAGCGTGGTTGCAAAAGATGGGCGTTGCACACCGGTCAAACCTAACACACCGCCCGTAACCGAGGTCCACGACTTAAGCACTGCATCAAACGCCAGGATGCTGATGAGTGTAAAAACAGCAAAACTATCTGCGGACAACTTGCAATACGCCAAGGTAAATAAGCCGCCCAGCAGCACGGACGCAACTAATCCCATTGCTACCGCCAACCCAAACGACAGGCCTTGCCGCTGGGCAATGACGGTGGTGTAAGCCGCTGCACTGAACGTTACCGGCAGCCCGAAGAAGAATACACCGCCGACAGTAGTGGTGAGGTGTGCACCCACGCTAAGAATAACGGTCTCACTGAGGCGACAAACTTGGGTCAAAAAATATCCCATAGTTTAGCTACTACGCTGAACTAGACGCACTAAACCGCTCGGTCTCCACCATAACAGCAGCAGCGCAATAAAAAAAACTAAAAACATCTTTAAACTAATACTAAGCTGCCAGCCAGCGGGTGAAAGGCCAATAATAAGCTCTGGTATCAGAGTTATGATGTACAAGGCGATAATTGCTCCGCGCAGGCTGTGTACGCCGCCGACTAATAAGGCGATGAATGCCATAACTACCAGGTTAAAGCCCATCTGCGGGGTCAACGCGGCGTTCAGTCCAGACATAATCCCCACGAAGCCAGCAATTAAGCTGGCGATAACGAATACGACAAGGCGCACCTGTGAGGAGTTGATCGAGAGACTAGAGGCAACCGTCGAGTTCTCGGCAATTGAGCGGAGCGAGCGACCGCCGGGTGTAAACGTAACCGCACCCACGGCCAATAGAGCCAGACCTGCGCCCACGGCCATGGTATACAATCCAGGTACGGTGAGGTACAGACCCCCTAAAGAGATAGTCGGTAACACGTGTGGCAGAATTACCTTACCGTCGGTGCCAAAACCAATAGCCAGCGCTGCCTCGATAGTAATACCAAAAGCGAAGCTCAACAAAAGACCAAAGAGGCTCTCTTGCCTACGGGCGAATGACTCCAACAATAGGTACGAGGCAGCACCGCAAGCGGCAGCGGCGGCGACTGCCAGCGCAATAGCCGCAACCACATTACCGCCGCTCCCCAGCACCAAGTATAGGGCGTACGCTCCAACCGCGGCTGTGGCGCCAAGTGCCAGGTGATAGATGCGCGTAACCGAGTACAGTAGGTACAACGGAACTACAAGCAATACCACCTGGGTACCCAGCACCAGGCTATTGAGCAAAATTTGCCCAAAGAGCACAACTTGCGACGTTACGGCTGCGCCTCGGCCTTGCCGTTCTTAACCACATATACGGCACCGCGGCTCTCGGGGAAAGAGTTGTCGCCAAAGTGCACCAGACCGATAAGGCCATCAAAGGTTCGCTCGGCCAAAGCGTTGCGCACGGCCTCGGGGTTCTCGCCGAGCTCGGCGATTAGGTCAGTTAGAACATTAACTGCCTCAATCGTGGACGCAGTGTAGTAGTTACCTAAATCTTTCACTGTAGCGCCATCCTTTTCAATTTCAGCCTTCACGGCCAAGAACTCGGGGCTGGTGAGGTTAGGAGAATCCGCAATGATCATACCCTCGGTTAATGCGGGAACCACCTTGCGACTATCATCGGACAGGTATGAATATAGGCCAAACAACTTGTAGCCGGACCAATTACGTACCTCCCCTAGCTGCCGCAACAAGGTCTCGGCGGTAACTCCTGGATTGGGGTTCAATAGTACCGCATCAGGCCTGGTATTCTTAACCTTTTCCAGCACGCTGCGCACGTCGCTCGCACCCTTAGGAAACACCTCGTTAGCTACGATAGCCACGTTCGGGTACTTCTTCATACTCTCCAACCAAGCCTTCTGAACACCAATGTTGTAATCGTTCTGCTCGGATATAATGGCCACGCGGCTAAAGCCCTTCATTTGCTCGGCCAACGTATCAGCGACCACGTTGTCGCTGAAGCTAAAGGAGTATGTGTATGGGCTTAGCTTATTTAGGCTGGGGTTCGAGGACATAGCTGTAATTGCTAACACCTTGTCGTCCTTGGTCAATGGGGCAATACCCAATGTTGCCGAGGAGCAGTCACCGCCTAAAATAAACTTCACACCATCTACGTCGGTTAGTTTCTGGTAGGCACTAACCGCGTCAATGCCGGTGCACTTACCATCCTCGTAGATAAGCTCGAACCGAATACCTTTCTTGGCGTACTTCTCATTCACCTTAGCCAACTGGTAATCATACACCACGCGCTCCTGCTCACCATAAGCTGCCGCATCACCGCTCATAGCAGCAATAACACCAATTTTAATCGTTTTGTTTGGGGCTTTGATGCAGCCAGTGGTTACTAGAACCAAAAGCACGACGGCCAGTGTTGACCAAATCATTCGTCCTCGCATACGAGTAATATCTTAATTTATTAGGGAATTCAAGGATGTAGCCTAAACCCTAGAACGAAAACACGCAACAGGAGTTAACCACCCCGTCCTCCACCTCCCCTGCCTCCAGTTTAGACCAACTAGCTAGCTGCTGAAGGAATCGTTCCTTAGCAACATCAACCATCAACGATAACTGGCTACGGGTGGACTGCACCGGATACAAGTACGCGTGGTACGTAGCCTCTGCCCCAGGCTCGACAATGGACGCCGCGATACCAACGACTAAACCTTGTTGCGTGTCGGGCGAAAAGTATTGGTCAAAAATAAAGTTACCGAGCGAGTAAAATATCAACTTGCCTGCATAGCGCTCCACACCCTGCACCACGTGCGGATGGTGGCCGATAATTAAATCTGCACCAGCGTCAACTAGACGATGGGCCACTGCCTGCTGCGCAGCGCTGAACTGGTGCTCGTACTCGGTACCCCAGTGTACGTTTACCACTACTAGCTCGGTAGAGCTGGCCAGGCTAGAAATCACGGCGGCAGCCTCGTTTAAATCAAACGGATTATAGACCATGCTAAATCCAGCCAAACCGACCTTAATGCCGTCGAGTTGAATGGTTGTGGCGCTACATTCCCCCACGCCGCTATCGGGGCAGCCCGAAAACAAAAATCCGAGCTGTGACAAATTAGCGCCGGTCTCCTTCCAACCGCGCTGGCCTTGATCCAAACTGTGATTATTCGCCACGGTAAAATAATTGAAACCGTAGCGCTTTAGCTGTGCCACAGTACTAGGACTAAAGGCAAAGTCGATACCTGCCTCGGGCGGGTAATGTGCGCCATTGTTGGTAACGACGCCTTCTAAATTCGCGCTAACAAGATCCACGCCGCGGAAAAAACGATTCTCATCACCAGCAAGGGTATCGAGTAAAAAGCCAAAGCCCTTGTCGGTAATGACATTGCCCACGTTGCGGTCGAGCATTATGTCGCCGGTAAACAGGAAATTGGCTGTACGGATGACTGGCTCTGATACTGGGTCAATTGTTACCGCGGCGGGTAAACGCGCGGTCACCTTGGTTTGGGTAACGACGAACCACGGCAACGCGGCCAATGCCGCCACAACCAACGCCGCTGCCCCCGCAACGCATAGCCAAGTAGCGCGTATCATAGACACGCAGTGTAGCCTAGTAGCACTTACCTGCCCATTGTTTTGGATTTGTTTTGATATATCCGGAAAAAATTGACGGTTAATTATTTTTGTCGTGGCGTATTTGTACGTTCGGATAATCGACAGCGACGGATCGCGCGGTGATTAAATGATAAACGTTGGGAAATGGAATGCGTCATGTAGAGACGTTGCAATGCAACGTCTCTACGGTAACGCCATCATTTTTGATGACGTTAACCCTATAAATATGGTTGGGTATGATAACGAACGCGTTACCAACGCCGGGGTTGAACAGGCGTTAAAATTTTAGGTGCGCCATTGCTTGTATGGGTGTGAGACGTTGCGGCGCAACGTCTCTACGTAACGCCATCATTTTTGATCACGATAATCCCGTAAACATGATTGGATATTATTACAAACGCATCCAATGCGACATAAATAAGGCCGCGGAGCCTGATACAGGCTCCGCGGCTACCTAGGTTGGTTGGCTCTTAACTAATCATCGTCGCCCTCGTCATTCTCATCCTTCTGTCCGTAATGTCGGGCGAAGTTTGCCACCGCGCTGGCTGTGACGGGCAACGGGCGAATGCTCCTCTCGTCGTCATCATCGCCCCGCCGATTACGCTCGCCGCGGTTGTCATCGTCGTCATCATCGTCACCGCGACCTAACGAGCACGTGGTGGAGGTGGCATTTGACGTCGACACGGCTGTGGTCATCACCGCGAGTGCTATTGACTGCCCCGAGGTGTTACCAGCGGCATCAAAGGCTGCAACCGAATACGTATAGATAGTCGAGGCACTAAGCGTGGCGTCGGTGTACTGCGACGCGGAGGGTGAACCAACGATCGTGCCATTACGATAGACCTTATACCCAGCTACTCCAACGTTATCAGTTGAGTCGGTCCAATTAAGGCTTATCTGGCTAGCTCCAATCGAGGTCACTGTTAGTCCGGTTGGTATTGCTGGCGCAACTGCGTCTGACCCTTGGCCAAGGGTGGTAGCCGAGGCCGAGGTTGATTGACCCGAAGCATTATGTGCCGCGTCATAAGCCGCAACTGTATACGAGTAGGTGGTCGAGGCGGCTAGACCAGTATCAGTGTAGGAATTAGTTGCCGACGTACCCACCGACACACCGTTGCGGTAAACGGTATAACCGGTTACAGCCACATTGTCTGTCGAAGTATGCCAGGCCAGATTTATTTGGCTAGATGCAGCAGCGGTGGCTACTAAGCTGGTGGGAACCGTGGGGGGCGTAGTGTCGCTGGTCACCGTCACCAAATCGCCGAGGTAGTGGCTGGATAACGCGGCAAGAGCCGAGGAGTTACCCGCGTGCTGTCCCGTAAACGCCGAGGTGCCGTCGTGCCCACACAGCGCCGTAATAGCTGCCGCGCCACCAGGGTGGGCAGATATGTAATTGGTTAGGTTATAAACCTTGCCGTTAACCGTGGCCCAGCAGTCAGCAGCAGTGCTATGTGTAGATACCTGCGCCGCGGTATAGGTAGTCACGGCTTGAGCCGGTAACCACAGCAGGCCAAGACCAGCCGCCGCGACCGTGGTTGCAATTAGAATCTTTTTCATTTTCATATGCTTTATTATTAGTGGTTACGAATTAGTGAATTAGACCTATGTAATCGCCAACTGCTATATAGTACAAACATGGTTCCACATTGTTACATTACCCACGCCTCGGCCGGCTTATTACCGCAGCCTAGGCAGGTAACATTTAGCCTGCCTATGTGTATATTCTTTATATATGCTGGATTCCGCGGCTAGCTTCGTTCCTTACTACAACAAATACAAGAACAAGGTATACGTATACCTGCTGTACCACGTTGGCTTTAATCGAAGCGTGGCCGAAGATCTGACCTCCGAGGTATTCCTCAAGGCATTCCAGAACTTCGGCACCTTCGACCGTGGCAGATCATTCCAGTCATGGATTTATGCCATTGCCCACAACCACCTGGTTAACCACTACCGCGCGTCGAAGCCAGAAGCAACACTAGACCAAGCCGAAAACGTCGGTCACCGCGAAGACAGTAAACTTGAAGCCAGGTACGAACTTGCTCGGGTTCAAGCAGTAATCGAACGCATGGACGTTACGGACCGCGAGATTCTACTGCTCCGCTACCTCAACGACCTATCTAATACCGAAATCGCCCAAACTTTAGGCAAAGACGAGGGCGCCGTTAGAACCCAAATCAGCCGCAGCCTTTTAAAACTACGCCAACTATTAAACACTCATGGATAATCTAGAAGAACTACTCACTCGCCTGCCGCAACCTAGGTTACGGCGCCGCACCAACCTTAAAATTAAATTTAGGATCTATACCATGGCGCTCGGCGAGAGTGTTGCCGGTCTGCGCCATAGGCTGTTCGTGCGCCGACCAATACTCCGACTCGTTGCTGTTAGTCTTGGCGCCCTGGTGCTTCTGCTGTCGGGCACATCAATCTACGCCTACGCCAACCCCAGCCTCACACCGGGCGATACCCTGTACCCGCTCAAGCGCGTGGTAGAAGATATCGAGGCGACACTAGCCGTAACTCCGGAGGCCAGGGTGAACACGCTGCAGAAATTCTCCGAGCGTCGGCTGCAAGAGGCGCTGCACCTAAGCCAGGAGCCGCGCGACAAAGTGTCCGAAGAATCGAATGATCGGGCTGGACAGAGCATTATGGATACCATTGACGAGGCAACACGAAATATTGGCTCGGCTATTAGTAGCTCCGAGGCAATTGGCGACCCCGCCATTGCCGAGCGGGCGCGCGGTAGAATCCGCGGGCACAGCGACGAGGCCATGGAGCTGCTAAATCGAATCGAGCAAAGCGCTAGCTCGACCGAGGACCACGAGGTGCAGGACCGAACCGAAGCCGCCCGGCATACGATTGAGGACTACCAAAACATAATTGATGATGACGATCGTGAGGATGACAAATCTAGCTCGAACCAAAATAACGAGGACGAAAACAATAACCGCGGACGGGAACGAACCGACAATCAAAACAAGGATCAAGGGAACGGTGACTAAGGGCGCTGCTATTAGAACGCGGGGGTAGGGACGTTGCATTAATTGAGACGTTGCAATGCAACGTCTCTACGTAACGCCGTGGTTTTTGATTACGATAATACCGTGGATATTATTGGGTATGATTACGAACGCATCCAATGCGGCGTTAAACAACCATCATTGACGCCAACACCGGCCAGGCCTAATGTGCGTCTTAATAAAAACTAACATTGTTCTTTAGGAGGAACATTGAAAATATTCATAAAAACTCGTGACGCGTCGGTTACGGAGGCGATTCGCCAATTAACCACGACACTGCCACTCGGCGCTGATATGACCGCCCTGCACCGCGATGCCGATTTGCTGGTGCTAGATTCGTGGGCTGACGTAGAAATGATGCATAGCCCATGGAGCTACATCATTCTTACTGGTCTTGAACCACCATTCGTTTCGAGTGGCAATCGCATGCCCCAGCGAACCGAATTCGTGCCGATCCACCATTTTGTAGCGGCGTTCGCCAGACGATGCGCCATTGTCCAGGCCGCGGTAGACCACGAACCTCGGCCGCCCTACCGCAAGATTGACGGATCAGACCTATTAATAGTGGACGACCACCGAGTGCATGCCATGTCTGCCATTCAGCAGCTGGGTGAAACGCACCAGTTAACGGTGGTTAGCACGTTTAGGCAGGCGCTGGCGGAGCTGGCCGCCCGTAGAGCCGAGACACAGTTCGAAGCCGTACTCACCGACTTCTTGCTGCCAGCCAGCGGCCATAACCTCGGCCCCGCGGCCTGCGTGGCGTTTACCGGCCGCCTAATGCCCTTGGGTCCATACGTGGCCATGCAGGCAATTCAGTCTGGCGTTAAAAAAGTAGCGGTGGTTACCGACGCCAGTCACCACGATCATCCCATGGTGGCAGCGTTAGACCCGCTGTTGGATAAAAATTGGATTATTGACGGCGGACTGATGAAATTCTGGGTTGGTCGAAACGACCAAGAAGACAAAGATTGGGCGGGCGCGCTTAAAGCGCTTGACGCGTCTAACTAAACAACAACCGGCGGTCGCGAAAGCGACCGCTGTTGGCTTTTTAATTCGAACCTAATAAAGGGATACTTACACTACTGTAACGCTCGATACCTCCAACTTAATAATTAGGTTGTAATAAAATCCTTACGTACCGCGCGAAGCACGTCGCAGAGGACTCGATTATTCTCTACGCCGGTAAACTTAATTGTTTTTGATGGCAACGACCTTTCAATGTCTGACAGAAACTGGTCGGCGAACGATGGCGTAAGAATGGTTACACCGTGGAAATCAACAATTAATTCACCGGGCTCTGATCCCTGCCCATTCACTATCTGCAACGCGCGCAGAGCAGCTTCACGCCCAGCGGCGCGACTATTTAAAACTTCTCCAAATTTTTGCATCTCTAAACTGGCCATATAGCTAATAATTTAACACGAGCTGGGCTGTGGTTCCAAAGTTATAGCCGACTTCAGTCGATTCGATTCCGGCACGGCTGACCCTAACTAAACCGTTCCCTGAACGGATAGTTAAAGTACCAGAAAAGTTATCTACTGTCCAGTGCTGGATAACTTTCAAGCCATTGCCGCGCTTCTCTCCAACTCGGCCAGTGAAGCCCGCTAGCCCCTTCTTAATGGCCTCGACATCATTTGATATGTCAGGAAAAGCATTATGGAGCGACACCCTAAATCCAACACCAGGGTCACCCACGGCAACCTCTACTCTGCGAAGCTTCGAGTAGTTTTGGGCGGCAATGAATACGCCGCTTACATTGGTCGGCCAATTGCCAAGGTTGTGGTCGAACGCATTGTTCCCCAACTCGCCTATAAGCACCGTGGCCCGCTTCACTAAATCATCATCCAGGCCGAAGCTGTGGAACATACGCTCGAATCGTCCTAATCGTGCGCTAAACGCATCGCTGGCTACGCAGTGTAGTATCTCGTGGAAGCTGACCGCATCCCGCTCGCTGCCGGTATGGGCTTGCAGCTGCTCGGCTTGCTCCCTGTAGCCAAGCTCGTGGAGCACGACGTCTAAATGCATTCGCTCTAGGTAGTGGAGTGTCTCGGGATTGGTTGGGAGCACTAACGTTCTATTTGGAACAACCGAATTCCGTGCCAATAATAAACAAGACTCAATAATTTCAATTGGGTATAAAAACTCCGCGCGGGATAGATCTAAAGATGACGCACTCGCCCACCGGGCGACGCTTTGGTAGGGCTGCTCTATACCACGATCCATGCTGGCATTGTACCGCGCGGTGTACCCGCTCACCAGGTTAAGACATCCACAGCGTGGCGCCGCCCTAGTCTACCTTCACCCGTGGCCCCGTCGCAGTTAGCGCTACTGGCTGGCTTAAACACGCCACGCACCATATACCCAGCTGCTGCCGTGAATGCTGAATTACGCGCAATTAAGTCTGGTGTGAAAAAAGTAGCCGTCAAGAAGACAAGGATTGTGAGGGTGCGCTTAAAGCGCTCAAAGTATCTAACTAATCAACTAACAGCGGTCGCAAAAGCGACCGCTGTTAGTTTATCCCTACCTACACGTTAACGAAGTGCTGTCTCTAGCCGCAGACGCCGACGTTTCGACCGAAGCTGTAGCCGTAAACTAGCTCCCTTTCTCTGACGACGCGCAAGCTCATTACCTAAACAGTCTTCGGAGTAACTGCGATCGAGGCTAGCGACCTTGCCATAAACATCTAGCAACTTATGGGCAACTACATCACCAGAAAATTGCCGCGCGGTTTTGGCTGCCGCAACAGAAAGGCGTTCACGTAGCGGCGCATCAGCCAGTAACTGCCGCACTCGGGCCGTGGCTTCGGTTTGAGAATAAACAATGAATCCGTTCTCGCCATCTCGTATAATCTCGGGAGCAACCCCAACTGGGTACAAAACTGGAACTAGTCCTTGTGACATTCCCTCAACAAGGCTTAACGAGAAGCCTTCATACCGTGAAGGGATTAAAAGGATACTACCCTTAAGCGGACGCAAATGAGATGGCAGATTGTCCTTTTTGACGTTTGATAAAACTGTATGATTGGGAATTCTAGTCCGCATCCACGCCAATAATGGCTTATTAGCAGTCATGCAAAACGTGACCTTTTTAACAGTAGAAAAACGCTGATAAATATGAATTAAGCGGTCTACTCCCTTAAGCTTTAGGGTAAAGGCATCGCTACCGAGTCTGCCTAAAAATACAATGGCAGGTTCAGCAATAAATTCCTGCGGAACATGCTCAAACCAATAATCCTCAATAGCATTATGAATAAGATATATATTCTCTGGGCGCACACCCGCGTCTAATAATTCTTTGCGTACATTTTTAGACGTAGCAATAACCGCGGTTGCCCGTGCAGCCACATATTCTTCGATATCAGCAATATCACGCAGTGGTCGGCGGGTTTTTATATTTAGCTCCTTAATTGCGCCATCATTCTTTAACTTCTGCCAAACTTTGCGTGTCTCCGCACAAAGGCTGTTAGAAAGGGGTGTAGTGGCAAGAAAACCGCGAGTAGTAGAACCAAAGTGGCTAATAACCGGAACGGGATAGGATAAAAACGGTAAGGGGGTAAAAGTAGTTCCCTGAATAATATTAAACTTTAAAATCTCTTTACGCCGCTCAATTAGCGAGTAAAAAAAGAGAATGCTTTTTAGGCCACGAAGATGAGATGGCGCATTAACGATTGAGAACCGCGGGTAAAAGTTTTTAACCTCAACGCCGCTCTCCCTAAGCTTAGACTTCATCAAGTCGTTAATATAGTGGGCCCCCGTTCCAATTCTCTTCTCGTTATGTATAAATGCGATTTTCATAAATACAAATAATACCTATGCCTAATGCCCTACCGCCGTTATGGTGGATAAAGTAATAGCTCGTTAGCTATTTAACTATCGCTACTCTAGCAACCATGACACAAACGGTATCATAGTTCAACTATAACTAAATATCAAACAGCGCCACTAATTATTTTGGCCAGGTAATAGTATAGAGCCGCCGGTTTTACGGCGGCTCAAGTTTATTCTTTTACCTACTGTGCCACTCAGCAAGGCGATACCTATTTCTACCCCATTCTACCGTTAGTAACAAAAACTGCCCTTGACCCAACTCCTCCACCATAATATATGCACTTGGTTCGCAGACTCGTATACACTCAGCGATAGTTATAAACTCGAGCGGTAGCGTGCTTTCATAGGTGTCATAAGAGTGCTTGACCCACCGCTGTTGGTAAGTCTGATTCAACTCATAATCCCGCAGCCAGCACTTAATAGCTCCGTAGCCAATACCTATTGCTGCCAGGATCAGCCATACCAAAGGAGGCACAACGACACTAACAAAAAAGGAAACAAGCCCGAGAATTGCCGACCCGGATCCCACTACGATTGCGGCCCAAGCTAGGATATATCTACTCAACCAGCCCCGCTTGACTAGACGATGCAGCCCTAGATGAGCATCGTGCTTATAGGAGTGCACCGAATCTCGACTAAACGGCAGTGTATCAAGGGATAGTAGTAATTCATGCATCCTAACCTTATGCTCCAAATTCTCGTAATATAATCCAATGATACCCTTTGTGATACTCTTATCATTTATTCTTTCGCTACGATAAAATCGTAGCGCTTCACGCTCATTATCCTTGAGCGGGTTATGAGGGACCGTCCTAAGGAGTATCATGTTGTACTCCCCTT
>CAYZDG010000005.1:0-13875 GCA_964477165.1 uncultured Gammaproteobacteria bacterium | reverse complement strand
CCAAGTTAATACTCTCCTCGCCACCACTGGCGATACCGGTAACGTTATGTAATCCCTCCACGGCCAAAATAACGTTGCCGGCGCGGCGGGCTTCGTCGAACACGGCCAAAATTCGTTGCTCCACCGCACCCGCCGCGCCGCCACCGGCTAACAACGCGGGTAATGACAACGCGACTAAACGCTTATCTTGTAACTTGGCTGGTACAGTTTCGGCGGCCATGGCTCCAGCTAAGGCTTGGATGATAGATGTCTTACCAACGCCGTCATTGCCAACTAGCAGCACCGGGCGGCTGCTCTCCAATAAACGTAATACCTCTCCTACTTCGCGTTCACGCGCCACGGCCAGGGTGAGGATGCCAACGCGAGCGAGCTGGGTAAGATCGTGACTGAACATGTCTAACGTGGGCGTGGCTACCGCTGTCATGGCCCGGTTCATCACGCCCTTGGGTTTTAGCCGCGCGCCAGCAGCTAAGCGACGATACTGGTGCGCTAGCTGATTATTGATACGCAGCCAGGCCGCGGCGTTTGTCAGCTTCTGGCTGGTAATGCCAACATCAAATAAAATCTGGCGCACGCGTTCATCGGCCGTAGCCACGCCCAGTAGCACATCAGCTGCTTCCAACCGCGGCCGCCGATCGCGATAAGCCAGCCAATACGCGCCTAGTATTGCTTCAAGTGATTCTGGTGTTAAGGCACGACTGCCACCGTGTACTACTGAACTGTCCTTGAGTGCTAACCCTTGCACTTGATCCGCCAAAGCACGCGAAGGCACACCAAGACGAGCAACTGTGGCCGCTACGCCAGGTTGGCGCAGTAAACCTATTAACAGATGAAGGGGTTGAATGTCGCTGCCGCTGTCGGCCACGGCCACGCCAGCTGCTGCCTCGAGGCTGGCTAAAACTTCGGTGCTAGCGCAAACACTGGCATCTACCCAACGCGGCCGGCTAGTAGGAGCAACTGCACCATCAAAGGAGCGAGAGAGAACAGTGGCGCGCTCGCGGTGACGCCAACCCCGTCGACTCACAACTAAACAAGCGGCCAGTACGCCTATCCATAACTGCGCTACTAATGGACCACGAAATAGTACGGGTCCATCAGCCCAGTTCGCCGCCACATGTATTGCGCCAGCCACGGCGCCGGCAGCAGCCAGTACAATGAGGAATGAATCTACAACCCGACTGGCCAGCCGCTGCGTACGGTTAGCTTGGATAGCTAATGGACTATAACTACGCCCCCAGTACACTAAACCTTCGGGTAGCTCGAGATACACCGTTAGTCGCTGGTGACAGGCCTGGCACACAGCCAAGGGCTGATCGGTTAAATTACTGCAGTCGGGACAGCGACGAAGAGGCGCTTCTAATTTAGTCATAGCGCTAGGCGATGTTTAATAACAACTGCCACACCGCCACGGCTGGCAGCAATATATACACAGCTAGACCCACCGTAACCGCCACTAGCCAGATCACCATCATAATCACGTGCCACAAAATCACTACGGTCCGCAGCACGAAGCTAATAATGCGACCAGCGGTATCATATTGGCCGTACATGGGCTGCATCCAGTGCGACAGTAACACCCGCAGGCTTAAACGTTTGGCGCCCTCACCGAGCTGGTGCAGCCACCATTGCACGACGTTCATTAAGCCGCCGGTGTACCACCACAACGGCGCAATAGCCAATTCGGCCAACGCCTGCCAGGCGGCGTCAGATGCGCCGCCGGTCGTGCGCGGCGCGGCCGGAAGCGACGGTGCGGGCTGCTGCATAAGTCTTATTGTACACCACCGACGTAGAGCTGACCCTTGCGCGAACGGGTACTACGTGTTAGCTATGCCTCATTACCTAGGAACTTAACAACTGGAGGACGCCTTATTTGCGCCGACTAAATTTTATCCCACGCCTAAGCCTGGCTGTGCGCCGCGCTTCCCGCGCCGTCGAAAGACGTAAAGAGCAATGGGTAGGGATCCTGGTCGCGACGCTACCGAATTGGCTGCGCCCCAACCACATCACCTGGTTTCGACTACTCGTTGTCTGTCCCACTCTCGCCGCTAGCCTGCTGCTGGGCTGGCCACGTTGGATGATTGTAGCCATTGCTGCTACTGGATTTATTAGCGACGGGTTAGACGGCACCATGGCGCGGCTGCGGAGCCAAACATCACCGCTCGGCGCCACACTCGATGCTACGGCCGACAAGTTACTAGTCATCCCCGCGCTGTGGATTCTCGGCTTCGCCAAACTGGAGCCAACTATCTTCTGGCTACTACTGGCGCGCGACGCAACTATTGTCGGCTACACCCTCGTCGCCCTGGCTTCACGCGAGAAGCTAACAGTCCGCAGTAGCCGGCCGGGCAAATGGTACATGGCAGCGGTGTTCTGCTTGCTGCTGCTGATGCTACTCGACGCGCCGAAGTTACTCGCCAACGTTGCGGGAACTGCCGCGGTCATCATCGGATGGATCTCGCTGCCCTACTACTGGCGCCGCGATCCCAGCCCAACTAAAACGTAAACACCTGTCCAACGGCAGGTGTTTTCGCTTACTGAATAGTAATAGCTATGGGTCCAGCAGTAGACTGCCAGTCCTCGCCATAAGCGGCACTAGTGAGTATTGCTACCGCCTGTACTACTTCGCCCGCTGTAGCATCAGCGCGAATGGGCACCTCAATTGCCACGGCGCCAGCCGCGTCGGTAGGTAGTAACGAGAGAGTATTACCAGCGTCAGCCGAACTGCTATTCCAAATTATCGACTCGCCGTCACGCTGCCCGCTAGCCAGCGTGAGCCGATCCCAATCTACGGGCCCAGCCAAACGTAAACGTAATGACAGATTCTCTAAAGGCGCTGTACCAGCATTACGAAACAGCACGGTCATTGGTACCACACTGCCAGCTGACGCCGTAGCCGATGTACTTGTCGATTGATTTACCACCAGCGCCAGTGCGGCTGTTGGCTGCACCACCTCTATCTCGCGCAATGCTCGCTCGATAATTACCCGCTGCCCGCCGCTGCGCTGGTATACGGCCACAGCTAGGCCACGACGACTACCGCCGTCACCTACAATGTCAGCCCCAACTTGAGCGTGCCAACTAGAACCAGGCTCTAAAGTACCAAGGTCGAACCTAAACTCACCCACGCTGCTAGCCAACGGCGGCGTACTAGATGTTATGGTCACACCCTCGGGCACCTCTAGAACTACTTCAACGCCATTCAGAGTGAGGTCAGCCATGTTCTCTACCCTGACCGATAAATCTATTTGATCGGGTGAAACCGCGGTCGTTGGCGCGTCGAACGTCAGGCGTACACGGCTGGCCGCAATACTGGTTACAGCGGCGCCGTCGACGCGGAAACTAGAGCTAAAATTAACGGGCTCGTAATCTAGCCGCGCCCGCAATTCAGCCGCCGTCCCCACACTACCCAATAGCCGACCAGTGACCGTAACCGTGGCGTGATCGCCGGCTGGCAACGGCGCTAAGTTGAATAAACTCTGTCCCGCCGCATTAGTTGCCGGTGGATTAACCGAAGCTATTAAAAACCCCACCGGGTACTCCAATGTTAAATCAGCCACGTCTAGGGCGACATCAGCATTGGTGATAGTAATTGAATACGTTACCTCATCCCCCGAAGTTACGGCCGCAGGCCCATCAACAATAATAGTTACCCCGCCCTGGCTACGCCCAGGACCAAATACATATAGACCCCCAATGGTAGCAGCCAGCAAAACAACCAGCCCGACAATAACTAGGGTAATAAGGCCGTGGCTTTTTTTTACTACTGAACGACGAGGCATAGGTAAAAATGGTTCGGGGTCAGGTACGTTACTAACGTTCCGACTAGGGATAATAGGTGGCCGCACATCAATGCTCCGCTGCATAAGGCCAAGCTTACCCTAAGCGCACGGGACGCGGTAGCACCGAGGCTAAGTAACGATCCATAAACTGAAGAAAACGACGCGGCTCGGGCGGCAGTGGTATTTTACTGGGCACGCCATAACCAGCCGACTCGCATAGGTCATACGCCAGCTGCGCCACTGCTGCTACTTGACGCTCGGGAGACACTGTTAGTACCTGCTCCCAAGCACCGCGTACGGCCGCAAAAGCTCCAGGTAGGGCTTGATCAACTGGTACCAACTGCTCAGCCACGGCCGCCACTTGTGCCAACCGTCGCATTGTTAATTCATTCAGTCCAGCGAAGTGCTGCACCTGTACGGCACCAGCGACGCGGAATGGGCCTCGGCCGCGCGCTAAAAGTAGTCGCACCTCGCCATAAGGCTCCAAGTGACCAGCTAACTTACTCGTAGTTCGTGCTGCTCCGACTACTGTTACATCTAGAACACCACGTTCCTCGGTCAGTACGCGGTAAACACGATCAGCATCACGACGACGCCAGCGGCGAAGGGTAAGGGCTCGCACAGGATACGTAGGCATTGCATTCTAGCTCAATGGGTAGCGATCAGATGAACGTAAGTATAGAATGGCACCACACCACCGTACAGCTATGCCCAGCCGAAATCTAGCAGAAAACAAAGGCGCTACCTTTAGCTATGCCGTAGCTGAAAGGCTGACGGCTGGATTAAAGCTGACTGGACCAGAGGTGAAGGCGGCTAAATTAGGCCACTGCTCGCTTAGGGGTAGCTTTGTTACTGTACTCACGTCGAACGGTAAAACCGAGGCCTGGCTACGCGGCGCGTTCATTGGCCCGTACCGACCTGCCAGCCAAGTGCAGCGCAGCTACGACCCCACCCGCGACCGCAAGCTGCTGCTGCAGCGAACCGAAATCGACCGACTTATTGGTACGGTGCGAGCTAAAGGGTTGACTGTTATCCCTCTTCGGGTGTACGTAGAAAGTTCATTAGTGAAGGTTGAAATTGCCATTGCGCGCTCCCGCACCAAAGCTGATAAGCGAGAAGTAATAAAGGAACGAGAAGCCAAGCGACAAATTCGACGAGTAGTACCTTAATAACGCGTACGGCCGCCACCCCCTGTTTTCCAGCAATGGATCACAGAGGGGGGATGCCGTACTTTGCCACATAGCTCACCGTAGGATGGGCACGCCGGCGGGGGGACACCCACGTTACCGGAGTCCCACAGGCAGACATGCCAAAAATGTCATAGCTAAGGTAGCGAGCGCGTTCCGCGCCCCTGCCTTCGCTCCTGCGTTCGCCTAAGAGCGGACGCCATCCGACCAGTCTTGTCTCGCGGGCTGGACCCGGGTGTTATACCGTCGAGGCCAGTCCGCACGCCGCTGATCCGTGCGCGGCTGAATATAGATCGGCTCGGAACTCGCAGCTCTCCCTTGTTCTTTACTGCGGGAACCTAAAACAACCACGAACGAGGTAAGCGTGTAGATCGTCCTATTTAGAGCTTGTGCACGCGGGTGCAACCCCCGCCATCTCCACCACCCTTCGCTCCCTACGGAAGGTGGTTTGACGTATCTGATATTTCTACCTACAGTTACAACCAATTCTAAGTAAACACTAACCCTTACTGCCATTCGCCACCGCAGCCGAAACCGCGGCCGCCCCATTCCCGAGCCGGAGCGCGCGTTTAGAATAAACGAAAAAATAGCCGTGCCGCTCGTGCGCGTCATTGATGACCAAGGCGTGAACCTGGGCGATCTCACTGTGCCAGCCGCCGTTGCTATTGCGCAGGAGCGCGGCTTAGATTTAGTGGAGGTAAACCCTAAAGCTGATCCCCCCACCTGTCGCTTGATTGATTACGGTAAATTCCGCTACCAGGAAAACAAGAAGAGTGCCAAGACCAAGGCAAAACGAGTGGAAGTTAAAGGCATCCGCCTGACGGCAAAAATCGGCAGCGGCGACCTGCAAATGCGCCAACGCCAGGCGTTGGCCTTTCTAGCCGAAGGCCACAAAGTTAAAATTGAGCTTATAATGCGCGGACGCGAAAACGCCCACGCCGACCTATCCACCCGTAATATTCAGGACTTCGTGGCCAGCCTAGGGGACAAAATAGTAATCGAACAGCTGGTTAGCCGAACCGGCAACCGCCTATCGACGGTTATTGCATGCCGGCACTAGGTTCTGCTAGGGTATCAGCCTATGCCAAAAATGAAGACTTACAAGGCAGTTTCTAAGCGGTTCAAGGTAACCGGCAGCGGCAAGCTGCTGGCACGTCAGGCCGGCCAGGATCACTTTAATAGCCGTGAGAGTGGCAAGGTGACCCGCAACAAGCGCCGCGACCGCAGTGCCGCCAAGGTAGATATGGCCGCCTTCAAGGCCACTATCCCCCACGCCCGGAAGCGCTAGTCTGAACTGTTCCCGTATCCATTCTATTTTCTAGATTCTACTTTCTACCCTATGCCCCGAGTAAAACGCGGCGTCCTTCACACCAAGACCCGCCGCAACCTATTAAAAAAAGCTAAAGGCTTCAAATGGGGCCGCAAGAAGAGCGTGCGTCTGGCCACCACCGCGGTGCGCCGCGCGGGCGTAAATGCCTACAAGAGCCGCCGCCTGCGCAAGCGCGAGTACCGCGGCCTATGGCAGGTACGCATTGGTGCCGCCGTTCGCCCCTTGGGAACCTCTTACAGTGCCTTTATGGGCCGGCTTAAAAAGCAGGGTGTATTACTCGATCGCAAGGTGTTGGCGCAGCTAGCCGCCGAGCACCCCGCTGCCTTTGCTAAAATTGTTGAGGCGGTGAAGTAATAGTTATCATTAATACTTAAACAGAGCCCGGCGATGGGCTCTGTTGTTTGTTTAGGATCAATGCGTTGCCTTTCGCAGCTCGGCCTTTTGCCTGTTCTTGATCTTTTTCTCATACGCAATGAGTGCGCGTTGAGAAAACTTGTTCGGCGTAGTTTGTCCTCTCTCCCACCGGTTAACAGTGGCATATGTCACTCCGACCTCGTGGGCAAAATACTCCTGGGACATATTTAAACTCTCGCGAAACTCCTTAATTCGCTTCATATCGTAAGCACTGTGCGAATGTAGGTATACCCTGTTGATGGAAATATTCATCGTGGGTTTCTCCTTCTGGATTCTAAATGGGCTTGGTTGACAGTACGCTACCCCTGCCACTACTGGAATGTCAATACGAAAACAGGAGGGGCTACTGCCTCTCCTGCGTTGTTGATGCTTTCACTGCTTCATGATTTTCTTTTCCAGGCCAATCAGCAGCCTGGTAGCGATACGATTTGGAGTGCTCTTTCCATTCTCCCACCGGTTGACGGTAGAGAACGTAACTCCAATAAGGTGCGCGAAATCCTCCTGCGTAAGCTGCATGCGTTGCCGCAGCGTCTTAACGCGATCCGCATCCATTCGACTTTGCTCCATCGGAGCCTCCCTGTTATGGCGGTGGTAAAGGTCTATAAGTGAACGAAGCCAAATCTACTCCCGCGGGGGCAGAAGCGTCAAGAGGCTATACACTTGAACAATGCCGCCACCTTCCGTATAGTGCTGCGGTACGGACCCGTAGTGTAGCGGTTAACATGTCTCCCTGTCACGGAGAAGATCGCCGGTTCGAATCCGGTCGGGTCCGCCATTCGACTTCGCCCCTCGACAAGCTCGGGGCTCCGCTCATGGTCTCCGACCTCCTACTCCAGGGGCTTTATTTATTGGGCGAAGTCAAATGTCCCGAGCGACCGCAGGGAGTCGAGGGGCACCTCCCTCCGCCCTACGCGGGCGTCTTTGGGCTACGGGTGGATTTCAGCCAACCAGTTATCCCAACGATAATAATCATCATCGCAATCAATTGCGACAAGCGCAGTGGTCCGAGCATAACCACGGTATCGATACGACCGCATTCCATGACGAAGCGAATACACCCATAGCCTACTAGATACAGCCACGGCAACAGGGCTGGGTTCACTGTCCCTCGCCGCCAAAATAGAATTACAAACAACGCCAGATTCAATAGCGACTCATACAGGAACAACGGCTGAAATGTAGTGAACTGCCCATACCCAGGCAAACGATTTGGCGCGTCAATAGTAACAGCCCATGGCAAATTGGACGGCTGGCCGTAGAGCTCTTGATTAAAATAATTGCCCCAACGTCCAATTGCTTGAGCCAACGGCAGCGCTACAGCCAGACTTGCGATATACGGAACAATGTTCAAATGGTAGCGCCGACAGTACAGCCATAATGCAATCAGGCCACCAGCAATACCGCCAAGAATCGAGATGCCGCCATGCCAAATAGCTAACAGCTCGGCTGGATTATTTAAGTAGTAACCAGGCTCAAACACCAACACAGCCACTAGCCGCGCGCCGAGCAGACCGCCGACTACCAGCCACGGCACCAACCCGTCCACATGATTAGCCGTACCGCCCCACCGCGGTGCCAGACGCCGTGCCACTAGCCACGCTACTGCCATGGCTGCGGCTATAATAAAACCGTACCACCGTACGGTCACGGGACCGAGCGTCAAGGCCACGCCGGTAAGCGCCGGCAGAACCATAGCCTACTGACTAACTGAAACTGGTATAGCGCCAGCCGCCTTCAGTAGCGCCCCAAGCTGTGACCAATCACCTACCTGCTGGCCATTAACGAAGAACGTGGGTGTGCCCGGCAACTGCCGTTGGGTTGCGTCGGCAACATCATTCTTCACTCGCTGCGCCGGATCGTCACTCGACAGGCATTCGGTGAACGAGGCTTTATCTAGACCAAGATCAGCGGCGTAGTTAATAAGTGCGTCCTGACTAAAGTTAGGCTGTTCACGGAATAAGCGATCGTGATATTCCCAAAACTTTTTCTGATCAGCGGCGCACTCGCTGGCCACAGCCGCGTTAAAAGCATAGCGATGAATATTGGAGAGTGGAAAATGATGGTACTCAAACCGCACACTATTACCGTACTGGGCAAGTAGATCGTTGACCATGGCTTCGGCCGCCTGACAGGCTGGACACTGAAAATCACTGAACTCCACCACTGTTACGGTTGAAGTAGCGACACCGCGATATGGCCGCTCCCACGCTGGTGAACGGTACGAGGAAGATTTACCGCAGCCAGTAATTACAAGGGCTAATGCTAGAATTGAGAGTAGTGATATAGCGCCTCGCATAGCTGATATAGGCTACAGTTTAGCCATTGCCTTGGCTAGACCCAGCAATTTTTCCTCCTCCCACCAGCTAGCCATTAGCTGGAACCCAGCCGGTAAAGGAGCGCCAGTAAGCGGCAGGGAAATCGCTGGCACGCCCGCAATATTAGCTGGCACCGTGTAGAGGTCAGCTAGGTACATGGCCAAAGGATCATCTACCTTCTCGCCTAAACCAAATGGCAATGTGGGAACGGTTGGCGTTGCAATAACATCCACTTGCTTAAAGGCGGCGGCGAGCTCGGCCCTAATGGCACGCCGCGCTGCTTGGGCACGACGGTAAAAGGCGTCGTGGTAGCCAGCTGACAGCACATAGGTGCCAACTAAGATGCGCCGCCGAACCTCGGCGCCGATGTGTTCGCCCCGCCAGGCTGCTAGGCCTTCAGCAAACGAGCCCGTCGCATTTTCCTTGTGGCCACGCGGATAACGCACGCCATCGTACCGCGCCATATTTGCACTCACTTCAGCCGGCATCAGGATATAGTACGCAGCTAGCGCGTATGCCAGACCGGGTAGATCTAATTCTATGACGTGACAACCGGAAACTTCTAGGCTATGGAGTTTGGCTTTAAACGCTGTGGCTACTAATGGATCAACGCCCTTGCCCAGCACGCCAGCAGGAACGCCAATAGTGCACTTAGTAAGATCCGCAGGAGCTATGGCTGCAGACGGAACAGGACGTGCCGGAGCAGTGGCATCCAACTCGTCAGCGCCGGCTACGGCTGATAGTAGTAGCGCCGCGTCGTCTACGTCATTAGTGAAAAAACCAACCGTGTCCAAAGATGATGCCATGGCAATAAGGCCGTGACGGCTGATACGACCATAGGTCGGTTTAAAACCAATCACACCGCAAAACGCTGCTGGCTGCCGTACCGAACCCCCTGTATCTGTTCCAACGGATGCCAAACCCATACCAGCGGCCACAGCCGCAGCCGAACCGCCAGACGATCCGCCTGGCACCAAACTATGATCAACAGGATTCATTGTTGGTCCGTAAGCCGAATACTCGGTGGACGAACCCATGGCAAACTCATCGCAATTTGTCTTACCTAAGATTGTAGCTCCGGCCGCGCGCAACCTCGCCACTACGGTGGCATCATATGACGGCCGCCAACCTTCTAAACAGCGTGAACCGGCCGTAGTTGGCCACCCCGCGGTACATAACACATCCTTAACGCTAATGGGAACGCCGGCGAGTGGACCCACGGGCTGGCCGCTGGCTATTGCTGCGTCTGTAGCCCGAGCTGCGGCCAGAGCGCCCGCCTCATCCACGCTTAAAAAGGCATGCAGATTAGGGTCGCGGCGACGAATCGCCTCCAGGCTCTCGGCTGCGGCTGCCTCGGCCGACTGCGTGCCAGCCCTCACCGCTGCAGCTAAACTGGCCGCACTAGTCATCGTCATTGCCATTTTTATTACCACGATCGGCAAACAGAGCTGGTACCGCTACCAACTGACCCTCGGCAGCCGGGGCGTCGGCTAGCCACGTCGGGCGGCCGTCGGCGCTTGGTTGCCCGAGCTGGTTCGCCACCGGCTCATCGGCACGCGCGTGGACGGGATCAACATCATCGCTGCCCTCGCCCACCTCGTACTTTTGCACCATCGCCACGTAGCCCAAGATGCTACCTAATTGATCCGCTAGCTGACGGCGAGCGGTAGGATCATCCGGCAAACGCAGGCAGGCCAGCTCGGCCAGCCGTGTTAGCTCGGCGTCTGAAATTTTGGTTGCGGAACGATGTCCCATAGGGCACAGCGTACCGTACGTATTGATACCCATCAATCCCCACGCTAATATAATCACGGGTCAGCCGAACTGACCCATATTTTGTATGTTCTACGATCCCGAACGTCACCACCGCGCCTCATATCGCCTCCACGGCCACAACTACCGATTACCGGGTTGGTATTTCGTTACAATATGCACCAAAGATATGGGGCATTATTTTGGTAAAATTCGGGATAAAAAAATGCGCCTATCACCCGCGGGTATAATTGCCCGTGAATGTTGGCGTCGCATCCCGACCCATTTCCCGCACGTTGAATTGGATGCGTTTGTGGTTATGCCCAATCATGTACACGGGATTGTCGTGATCAATGAATACCCGGGTTCCGTAGGGACGCAAAATTTTGCGTCCCTACAATCGCACGGCGTGCCAAACCACAACGTCGACAATTTGTTCGGTCCGCAATCAATGAATTTGGCATCGATAATCCGTGGTTTTAAAATCGGCGTCACAAAATGGACGAATAACAACAATGAACCATTTGCGTGGCAACCCCGTTACCACGACCGTATTATCCGTGACACGGATGCATTGGAACAAATCCGATATTATATCCGTAACAATCCCCGGGTGTGGTGGCGGGATAGGAATAACGCCCCATAGAGACGTTGCAATGCAACGTCTCTACCCTAACAATTTCCGCAAATCTTTCTCGTCTAACACCGGTACACCCAAACGCAATGCCTTCTGCTGTTTGGAGCCTGGATCGGTGCCGGCAATGACGGCCGTGGTTTTGGCGCTGACACTATCGGTAACTTTGGCGCCACACTGCACTAATGCCGCTGTTGCCTCATCGCGCGTCATATGTTCCAAGCTGCCAGTTAGGACGTACGTTCGGCCATGAAGCGGTAGGGATTGATAGCCAACGGTCCCTGCCACTGGCCGCGGCTGCACTCCGGCGCTACTAAGCCCATCCACTAACGCCTTACCAGCTGCGCTATTAAAAAAATTAACTATGCTTTGGGCTACCACGCTACCTACGTCCGGCACCGCCTCCAGTTGTTCGATAGTGGCGACCCGCAGCTTAGCATGGGTGTGAAAGTGCCGAGCTAAGGCTACAGCCGTACCTTCGCCCACGTGCCGAATGCCTAAGGCAAAAATATAGCGGGCTAAATCTGGCCGGCGGGTAGCCGCGATAGCCTGCACAAGCTTAACCGGCTTCACCTCGGCAAAACCAGGTAAATCAGCCAGTTCATCCGCTGTTAATTGATACAAGTCGACCGGCGAGCGCACTAAACCAACATCTATTAACTGCGCTACCACCTTTTCTCCTAAACCCACGATATCCATTGCTCGTCGGCTCGCGAAATGAGTTACAGCCCCCAAAAGAGCCGCGTAACACTGGCGGTTAGTGCACCGAATGTTGACCTCATCTTTAGTCTTAACTACTGGGCTACCGCAGACCGGACACTGCTTCGGCATCTTAAAGGCACGAGTACCAATCGGTCGCAGTCGTGGCAGAACCTGCACGATGTCGGGAATTATGTCGCCTGCCTTTTGCAAAATGACAGTATCCCCCACCCGCACATCTAGCCGCATAATCTCATCAGCATTATGAAGTGTTGCCCGGCTAACAATGGTACCAGCCAGACGAACTGCATCCATTACAGCTACAGGCGTGAGCGCGCCAGTACGGCCAACTTGGACAATTATATCTCTAACCACCGTGGTGGCTTGTTCAGCCGGAAACTTGTACGCCACCATCCACCGCTCGGCTTTGCCCACGCTGCCAAGAGCACGCTCGGCAGCTATATCGTTGACTACTACCACGGCGCCATCTGTTTGCCAGGGCAGGCGTTTGCGCTTGCTGTCCCAAGCCTGCAAAAACTGCCACACCTCGCTAATACTGCGCAGAGCGGCGCTGTGTTGCTCAACCTTAAACCCCAACTGCTGCATTATCTCGTGTGACTGCTGATGTGTAGTTTGACCCATGTCAGTTAGTAACTCAAAAGCAAGAAGATCAAGGCGTCGACTAGCTGCCACCTTAGGATCCAGCTGGCGGATGCTGCCTGCGGCCGCGTTGCGTGGGTTAGCAAACTGCGGTTGGCCTTTTTTTGCTAATGCTTCATTTAACTGCTCGAACACTGCCACTGGCATAACTACTTCACCTCGAACTTCTACCAACGCTGGAACCTTTGTTCCCCTTAGACGCAACGGCACGCTTTCGATCGTTCTGATGTTGTGAGTAACATCCTCCCCTATCCGACCGTCACCACGCGTGGCGGCTTGGGCCAGCACACCGTCGCGGTATGTGAGGACGCAAGTTAGACCGTCCAGTTTTAATTCACAAAAATAGTTAGTAATTTTTCGGCCAAGCAGCTTAGTAATGCGCTGCTCCCAATCCTCAACCTCTTCCCGCGCAAACACGTCTTCCAAACTCAATGCTGGCTGGCGATGCGCCACCTTTTTAAACTGCGGCAAAGGGCTACCCCCCACCCGCTGCGTGGGTGAATCTGGTGTAACTAAATCGGGGAATTGCCCCTCTAGCCGCACTAGCTCGTGATTGAGCGAGTCCAGAGCAGCGTCCGAAATCTCCGGCCGATCCAAAACATGATACTGATAGCGGTGACGTTCTATTTCACTCCGCAATTTAGCAATGCGCACCTGGGCTTGGGCTTTGGTCATAGGGCTATTGCTCGACGCAGTAAATCCAATGTGTGTTGTAACAGGCTGCCGGTGAAAACGACGTGGTATAGTTTACCCATTGACTCGCTATATTTGGTCTACCGAGACGCGCCATAGTAGTACCGCTTCCCTCAAAACTCCAATTATTACAGTCTCTCGTGGCATTAGTGCTATTATAACCAGTGAAGTAATAACGACTACATGGTTGCGTACGGCAGTTCGGAGCCGCCAAAACAGTAGTAGGTACAATGTTATCTAACGAGGCGCGAAATAGTAACTGATAACTCGAATTTACGTAAGTCCAACCGCCTCTAACTACGGCGGGAAGTGGCCGTATTGAATTAGTGGTGCCTCCACCAGGCCGATACCACATCAGCGCCCTCCAAGTACCGCCGAACGACGGAGCTAAACTGCTCTGACACCAAGTATC
>CAYZDG010000004.1:5277-14050 GCA_964477165.1 uncultured Gammaproteobacteria bacterium | reverse complement strand
CGCATCAGCTGGAACCGCGGAGACTAACATCGTCTATGAGTCACTCGATGAGAAATCTCCCTGGATCCAACGCTGACCGCCCGAGCTAATCACAAAACCGAAAGAGCCGCCCCGCAAGAGGCGGCCTTTTTATTCCCGCAGTTGCTTGACACCCTAGCCGACTTAACCTAGACCTTAGGCGTATCGATCATTGCCTGGGTTGGAAATATCAAATGTCTCCTCCTGGCTGCTAACCGGAATGACGTAGGTAACCAACCCAGTTTATTATTGGACAGCGGTTATTCAGAGAGGGCCGTAACGTCCATGCAAGCCCTTCGCCACAAGCGGAGGGTTTTTGCACTACTTAGAACTCAATGCCTTCGCGCGCCGGCTGGCCAATATCAAAGTAGTGCTTTACAGGATTCACACTACTTACTAAATCGGCCAAGGCAATAAATTCAGCCGGCGCGCTGCGCCCGGTCATTACCACCTCGGTGTTGGGATTCTTCGCTCTTATCACCTCAACCACCTGCTCCACATCTACTATCCCCAGGTGCGCGGCAGTGTTGATCTCGTCTAAAACGACCAGTTGGTATTTACCTGACGATATCCAATCCTTGGTTAAGATTAAAGCTCGCTCACCTTCGGCCTTATCTTCTGGCAGCACACCAAAGCGAAACTTACCCGTCTCGCGGTCACGCCGATCAAGTCCAGTGACTTCGTAGTCAATTTGTCCCCCCTGCCCGAGGGGGGATTCAGGGGGGTGGGAGGGATCCTTCACTTCGCCGTAGAGCTGATGCAAACAATCCAACACCTTCCTCTCCCCATAATCGCTGCCCCCTTTGTCAAAATAAATAATACCCACGGCCCAGCCTCGCCCTAACGCGCGAATAGCTTGCCCCAACCCGGCCGTAGTCTTGCCTTTGCCGTTACCGGTGTAGAGCTGGATGAGGGATGGTATGGGCATTTGATTGTGTGACTAGAGTACTCGAAGTGGCGGGGTCCGGGCGACAAGTCTCCCCCTGCACAGGGGGAGATGCCCGAAGGGCAGAGGGGGTATAAACCGCCTTCCCTTATCTACGAACACCCACTAACGCTCCCGCAATTCAAACACTTGTAACAGGCGCCGTTGCGGACCATGAGAGCGCCGCAGGTATCACATGGCGGGGCATCCTTTTGCTGCTGGAATGTGCCGTTAAGATCGTTGGGCGCGGCCGGCGTGTTCCGGTGTTCCGGTGTTCCGGTGTTCAGAGACTCAATATTTTGCGTCTCTACAACGGGCACGGATTCCATGTCCTCTGTCCTGTGTCCTCTGTCCTGTGCCCTGTGTCCTGTGTCCTCGACCCCACCCTCCGCATTCTCCGCCTTATTCGCTGCTAATTCGGACTGCACCATAGCCTCTAGGCTGCCGGGTTTAGCCTCGGCTGTTGGTTCGTCATGATGGATGCCGTTAATACCTAAGGCAGCGTGCTCGGACTGCGGCAAAAACTTCCAACCCATCCAGCGTGCCACGTAATCTACGATAGATTTGGCGATACGAATGTGCGGATTGTTAGTGTAGCCAGACGGCTCGAACCGCACGTGCGCGAACTTATTAACGATGTCGCGTAACGGCACGCCGTACTGCAACGCCATACTTGTGCTAATGGCAAATGAATCCATTAAACCAGACATGACACTGCCCTGTTTGTTCATGGTTAAAAACAGCTCGCCTGGGGTGCCGTCCTCAAACAAACCCACGGTTAGGTAACCCTCGTGGCCGGCGATACTAAATTTGTGGGTAATGGCGCGGCGCTCCTCGGGCAAACGGCGACGGTAGGCCTGATTGGTTCGCGCCAACGGCAGAGCGCTCTGCCCAGCTGCCGGCGGCACGGTAATAGCTGGCGCAACCTCAACAGGAGCTGGGGTAGCGGCAACCGACGCGACAACGTTCTGCAACTCCGACGTTCCCTCATCCCATATCCCATGTCCTGTGTCATGCGACGCAACGACTGCCTTTTGTTGAGAAGCAAAATTCTGCGTCTCGGCTGTTTTCTGTATCCTGTTTTCTGTATCCTGCCCCTTCACCTCTTCCTTCTTCATGGTCAACGGTTGAGAACGCTTGCAACCATCGCGATAGATAGCAATAGCTTTTAGCCCCAGCTTCCACGCCTCTAAATAAGTCTGTTCAATTTCCTCAGCCGTGCTCGCCTCGGGCATATTCACTGTTTTAGAAATAGCACCGGATAGGAACGGCTGCACTGCCGCCATCATGCGAATGTGACCGCGGTAGTGAATAGAACGAGTACCATTAGCTGGCTTAAAGGCGCAGTCGAAAACTGGCAGATGCTCGGGCTTTAACCCAGGCGCGCCCTCAATAGTGTCGTGTGCCTCGACGTGCGCCAAAATGGCCGCCTTTTCCCCAGCCGTGTAGCCTAAATTATCTAAAGCTTCCGGCACGGTGCGGTTTACTATCTTCATCATGCCTCCACCTACTAACCACTTATATTTAACTAAGGCGATATCTGGCTCCACGCCAGTGGTATCGCAATCCATCATAAACGCAATGGTGCCAGTAGGCGCCAGCACGCTAATTTGGCTGTTGCGATAGCCGTGCTGCTCGCCCATCCCCACCGCCTCATCCCAAGCTTCTTGAGCCGCATCTAGTAGGTCAGACGGGAGCTTATCTGCGCCAGCAATAGTGTGACTAGCATCGCGGTGCATACCCATGACCTTTAGCATGGGTTCGCGATTCACGGCGTAGCCTTCAAACGCTCCTACCTCGGCCGCGATAAGTGCTGACTGGCGGTATGTCCAACCCGACATCAAGCTGGTAATAGCCGCGGCGTAGCTGCGCGCTTCATCACTATCGTAAGGCAGACCCCGCGCCATGAGCAACGCACCTAGGTTAGCGTAGCCAATCCCTAAGGGCCTGAATAGGTGGCTATTCTGGGCGATCTTCTCGGTTGGATACGACGAGTTGCCCACCGCTATTTCCATGGCTGTAATAATCACGGCACTGGCGTTCTTAAAGGCTGCTACGTCAAACCCACCGTCCACGGTACGGAACAGCATCAAATTAATACTAGCTAGATTGCAGGCTGTGTCGTCTAAGAACATGTACTCCGAGCACGGATTAGATGCGTTAATGGGTCCAGTATTGGGGCAAGTGTGCCAGCGGTTAATAGTGGTGTGGTACTGCATACCTGGGTCGCCACAAATCCAACAAGCCTGACCGATTTCGTGCATTAATTGCATTGCGGGGAAGCTATCAACCGGTTGACCCGTAAGCACGGCACGGGTAGTCCAATCGCTGTTAGATTCTACTGCCCGCATGAACTCGTCCGAAACCCGCACGCTGTGGTTGGCATTTTGATAGAACACCGAGCGGTACGCCTCACCAGTAAAGCTGCCGTCATAACCTGCCTCGATGAGCGCCCATGCTTTTTGCTCCTCATGAGCCTTGCAGCCCACAAACTCACGGATGTCAGGGTGATCAACATTTAAAATAACCATCTTGGCGGCGCGACGCGTTTTGCCACCAGACTTAATAACGCCGGCAAAAGCGTCAAATCCACGCATAAAACTAACCGGGCCAGATGATTTGCCGTCAGAATTGCCTAGTTTCTCGCGCGACGACCGCAAAGTGCTGAAATTAGACCCCGTACCCGAGCCATACTTGAACAGCATGCCCTCGGTTACTGCCAGCTGCAGAATGGAACGCATATTATCCTCAACCGAGTTGATAAAACAGGCCGAACATTGAGGGTGCGACTCTACGCCCACGTTAAACCACACTGGGCTGTTAAAGGCAGCCCGCTGGGTAACCAAAATGGCTGCTAATTCATGCTCAAAAGCCAAGGCATCCGCCGGGGTGGCAAAATAGCCGCCCTGCCGACCCCAATCCGCAATAGTAGTCGCCACGCGACCCACCACCTGGCGCACGCTTGTTTCTCGACCCGGGGTGCCAATTTGGCCACGGAAGTACTTAGACACCACAATATTGGTGGCCTGCTGTGACCAGCCCACCGGCACCTCTACTCCTTCCTGTTTGAACACCGTTACGCCCTTATCGTTAGTAATAATGGCATCACGCTTTTCCCACTCCAACTCATCAAAGGGGTGATTGCCTTCATGACTAAAAAACCGAGTAAACCGCAACCCCTGCGGCTCGACCCTAGGTCGCCCAACAGGTTTTACCTGGTCACCAGCCCTTGTCTCCCTAAGGTTCTCCATAGCTTCAGTAGTGGAGGAAATCTCCAGTTCCTTCATACCCTCGATAATAACCTGGATCTCGGCCGGGTCAGCGGCAGATAGCGGCGAACGAGGTTCGTTTGGCATAGGTGGACTCTGGTAGGTTAAGGTTTTTGTTTTTAGCTCACCACCATCATAGAACACTACATCTTGTGGTTACAATAGGCCCTAGACCACAAGATGTAGTAGTAATGGAGAATATTTGGGCCGTTGGATATCCACAGCTAGCACTCCGGCAAAGGGTGTCAAGCGAGCAGCTGGGTCGCAAAAAGAAGCCCACTTTAAAAGTGTGGGTGTTGAGCGAAAAATCGAGACTGGCTAGCCATCGCTGACGACTTCCGGACGGTTAAATGGCTAGATATCAGCCCGAACCCGAAAGAAGCCTTGGCTCGAACTCAATCGAGACAATTAGGTTAAAGAATATATTAGAGCCCCTTACTAGGGGAAAATATTTACGATTGCCTCTGTGTTCGAAAAGGCGCAGAATTGCATTCTATGAATCTTACATATGAATGAATTTGACCCTGTGCGTTACGAGCAAGCTAGGAAGCGAACGGAAGAAATTTTTAATGCTCAGAAAACCATACGTAACCCCTACCTTGACGCAGACGTACTCTTTACCTCTGATGGTCTTCATCATCTTCGCTACTCAGCGCGTAGTGAGCGTAATAAGCGAGAACAGATCCTCAAATTTAGTCTCTTCCCTCTTGCTATTGCGATTATAAAAAATTCAGGAACACTCCAAGAGTATCGAAAGTAACTAATGTTGTTTGGTAAGAAATCAGCGCGTGATGGTCTATCCCTAACTAAAGAGGTTCAATATTGGGGCTTCGTTGCAATCGCCGGCAGTAACCACATCAAAATTCGCGTCGTTCTTCGACGAGTAGGTGATGGCAATATAACCTTTTGGAGCGTAATGCCTTATTCAAAACTCCAAAGGGGAACACCCCAAAAACTCTACACTGAAAATATAGAGGACGAATGAAAAATACCTAATGGTATTTATGTGCTTGTTTTCAGCTTGGGAGAATTCCTTAGCTGAACGGGGCTTTCGCCCACAAGCACTTTCTTAAGATAATTGATTCAAAGTGATAAGTCAAAAGGTTATACACAGACCAGTTCGTCGCCCCATATGAGTTCAATTTTGACCGACGAGGGTGGAGATTAGACATTGACTGACCAAAGTAGCTTTCAATCAAGTAGCTCTATTCTTGTACTTGCGCACGACCCGCAGACGAGCCAGTTCACGCTCCAGGGCAGCAGATACGGTCGCCATTTCCTCCTCGTCTAGGCGGCTGGCATTATCCAAAGCAGCCTGGGCACGGCGGCTAGCCTCCTCTATCTCGGACTCGGCCGCCAGCTCATCCACGTGCTCCCCTGCTTCAGCCAACACCACCACTCCGTCAGGCGAGACCTGGGCAACACCGCCACTTACAACCCACGGACTAATGCTGCCATCAGCCAGGATAACTCGCAGCTCACCAGCTCCCACCGGGGTAACCAGCGGCACATGGTGCGGCAGTACGGTAATTTCGCCATTAATCGTCGGCAGCGTCACCTGCTTCACCTCCCCTTCGAACAAAGGGCGGTCAGGAGTAACCAGGCGAAGGTGAAAAGTAGGCATAGGCATAGAAATCAGAATGACTAAATCCTAATGTCGAAGGTCAATTAGTCATTAGTGCTTAGTCATTCGTCATTACCCTTTTATCACGTCCTCAATCGACCCCTTCATATAAAAGGCCTGCTCACCCAAATCGTCGTGCTTACCGTCCAGGATAGCCGCCACGCTGCGGACGGTGTCGGCCAAAGGCACGTACTGGCCTGATGTGCCGGTAAACGTCTCGGCCACAAAGAAAGGCTGCGACAGGAACCGCTGCACCTTACGGGCGCGGCTAACCAGCTGCTGGTCGTCGGCAGACAACTCCTCAAAGCCAAGAATGGCAATAATGTCTTGCAAATCACGATAGCGCTGCAGTACTTGCTGTAGGCGGCGCGTCACGCGGTAGTGCTCCTCACCTACTATTAAAGGATCAAGGGCGGACGACGATGAATCCAGTGGATCCACGGCCGGGTAGATGCCTAGCTCGGTCAGGCCGCGCGATAGTACTACCTTGGCGTCGAGGTGTCCGAATGTAGTGGCTGGCGCTGGATCGGTTAAGTCATCAGCTGGCACATACACCGCCTGCACCGAAGTAATTGATCCACGGTCGGTTGAAGTAATACGTTCCTGCAGCTGACCCATCTCAGTCGCCAGGGTCGGCTGGTATCCTACGGCTGACGGAATACGGCCGAGCAAGGCGGACACCTCGGATCCAGCCTGGGTAAAGCGGAAGATGTTGTCGATAAATAGTAGAACATCCTTACCTTCGGCATCACGGAAATGCTCGGCCATAGTCAAGCC
The DNA here is from genome assembly GCA_964477165.1 of uncultured Gammaproteobacteria bacterium. Taxonomy (GTDB): domain Bacteria; phylum Patescibacteriota; class Patescibacteriia; order CAYZDG01; family CAYZDG01; genus CAYZDG01. The sequence continues at coordinate 7,437 of CAYZDG010000004.1, read as the reverse complement.
GGTCAGTGCCACACGCTGCCGCGCGCCCGGTGGCTCGTTCATCTGGCCGAAAACCATAGTTGTTTTAGCTAACACACCGCTATCGCGCATCTCGTGGTACAGATCGTTGCCCTCACGGGTACGCTCGCCGACTCCAGCGAAAACGCTCACGCCGCCGTGTTCGGCCGCAATATTGCGGATAAGCTCCTGAATAACCACGGTCTTACCTACGCCAGCACCGCCGAATAGACCCACTTTGCCGCCCTTAATAAAGGGGCAGATAAGGTCGATAACCTTAATACCTGTTTCCAACACTTCGGCTTCGGTGCGCTGCTTAGTGAAGGCAGGTGCCAAACGATGAATAGGCAGCGTCGGCGTGCCTTGTGGCTGCGCTACGCCGTCTATTGCTTCACCAAGAACGTTAAACATACGGCCAAGCGTGGCCGGACCCACAGGAACTGTAATTGGCTGGCCAGTACTGGCCACGGGCTGGCCGCGGCGCATACCATCGGTGGGAGACATAGCCACAGCGCGAACCACGCCACTACCCAGGTGCTGCTGCACCTCCAACGTCACCGTACCCTGACCCTTAATTTCGGACGTAAGCGCGGTGTACAGCGCGGGCAGAGCGCCCTCAAACGCCACATCTACTACTGGACCAATAACCTGGCGGACAATGCCGGCGGCGGCTGGCGGCGATTTCTTTATGTCGTGGTGTTGTTTCATAGGTTAATAAATATCATGCTACTGCCGCTGCGCCGCCGGAGATCTCGGCGATTTCAGCGGTAATAGCAGCCTGGCGGGCACGGTTGAATAGATTAGTTAGCTCATCAAGTAAATCTCCAGCTGCATCGGCCGCGTTACGCATGGCTACCATCCGGCTGGCGTGCTCGCTGGCTAATGACTCTAGAGCGGCACGCCACAACTGGGCTTCGACTAAACGCGGCAAAACGCCCTCTAGAACAGCTTCAGCCGAGGGTTCAAAAGAGTAATCAGTACTACTAGTTTCAGATACATTCCATAGGCTGGCGTCCAGAGGTAATAATGGCTCCACGGTCGGCACCTGCTTAAGCGCGCTAACGTAGTCGGTAAAAGCTAACCACACCTGGTCATAGCGGCCGTCGGCAAAGGATTGGGTCAGCATCCGCGTCAGCGGTGAGGTGTCTCGGCTGCCGCTAAGTACATCTGGTCTGATAAAGTCGGCATCCAACGCTGCACCACGACGCACTAGCGACTCGCGCACGCGGCGACCAAAGGTAATGTAACTCACGACTATGCCTTGCGCCTGCCACTGCTGCGCCTGGCGCTGGATAGCTGCCGCCAGCTGGCTATTAAACGAACCACACAGCCCGCGATTGGCGCTATAAACCACCACAGCCACGTGACGCACTGGACGAACAGCTAATAATGGATGATGTAATGTCTGACCACTGCTGGACGCGGCAGCGGCAAGACGACTCATTATGTGCCGCGCGGCCGCGCCGTAGGGCCGACCAGCCGCCATAGCCACCGTGGCGCGACGCATTTTGGCCGCCGCCACCATTTCCATGGCCTTGGTCAGTTTGCGTGTGCCGCCAATACCCTTTAGGCGGCGTTTGATATCGCGAGTGGCGACGGACATAAGAGAGATAAATCAGAATTACTAAATCCTAACGACTAATGAATCCCTTAGACATACTGATTTAGTCATTAGGATTTACACCGAGGCTTAATTTGACCTGCTCAATAACTTTTGCCAGCTCGACCTCGGTGGTTTCGGGTAATTTATCTACACCGCTAAGCGTGGCGAGAAGCGGTTGTTCCTGCGTGCGTAATCGCGCCAAAAGCGCTATTTCAAACGCGGCAACCTTATCAGTAGGTAAATCGTCCAATAGGCCACGCTGCGCCGCGAATAGCACTGCTACCTGGGCACCACCCTCCATTGGCTGGTACTGACCCTGTTTTAACACTTCCTGGATGCGGCGGCCACGCTCCAACTGCTGCTTGGTAGCCTCGTCTAGATCGGCGCCAAATTGCGAAAAGGCAGCGAGCTCGCGAAATTGCGCCAATTCCAAACGCAACTTACCTGCCACCTGCTTCATGGCTTTACTCTGGGCCGCCGAACCCACGCGCGACACTGATAGACCCACGTTAATAGCCGGCCGAATGCCCTGGTAGAACAAATCACCTTCTAGATATAAC
>CAYZDG010000004.1:0-5267 GCA_964477165.1 uncultured Gammaproteobacteria bacterium | reverse complement strand
GTCAGTAATCGAGATGACGTTAGTAGGAATGTAGGCGCAGACGTCGCCGGCCTGTGTTTCGATAATCGGCAAAGCAGTAAGACTACCGCCGCCGTGCTCGTCACTTAACTTGGCGGCACGCTCTAACAGGCGCGAGTGCAGGTAGAACACGTCACCAGGGTAGGCCTCGCGACCCGGAGGCCGGCGTAACAGTAACGATAACTGACGATAGGAGGCGGCGTGCTTGGATAAATCGTCGTACACCACCAGTACATCTTTGCCCTGCTCCATAAAGTACTCACCAATAGCACAACCAGCATATGGCGCCAAATAACTCATAGCCGCGGCGTCTGACGCCGTCGCTAATACCACGGTGGTGTAGTCCATAGCCCCCGTCTCCTTTAGTTTGGCCACGATACGCGCGACCTTAGATGCCTTTTGGCCAATAGCCACATAGATGCAGTACACCGGTCGCTCCCCTTTTGTCTCATGTGTGTACTTCTGGTTAATAATGGCATCTACTGCCAGTGCTGTTTTACCTGTCTGCCGGTCGCCGATGATTAACTCACGCTGCCCGCGGCCAATAGGAATCATGGCGTCGATAGCCTTAATGCCTGTTTGCAACGGCTGGTGCACTGACCGGCGAGTAATAACACCGGGCGCCACGCGCTCCACTGGCCTAGTGCCTTCGGCCTTCGGCGGACGCCCACCGTCCAAAGGACGACCTAGGCTATCCACCACGCGGCCTAATAGACCACCGCCCACTGGTACTTCTAGAATCTTGCCGGTGGCCGCCACGGGCTGACCCTCAGCAATATGTGTGTCATCGCCAAGAATAACAATGCCCACGGTGTCAGCTTCCAGGTTTAAGGCCACACCCAACGTGCCGTCCTCAAACGTCACCATTTCGGCGCTAGCACAATCACTAAGTCCTTCCACGCGGGCAATACCGTCACTCACCTCGAGTACGGTGCCAACGCGGCTGGCCTCAGCCGTCGGCCGATAGCCTTGCAAACGCTTGCTAATTGCTTCTACTAAACGAGTGCTATCCATAAATAAGTAGGTTCTAATTTCTAAACAAATAAAATCCTAATGACTAAATCCGAATGTCGAATGAATTCATTAGTCATTGGGATCCTTCGACTCTGCTCAGGACAAGTTTTAGGGTTTCGGATTTACTAACAGTCTCTCCAACTTACGCAGCTTGCCCGCGATTGACGCATCCACCTGCACATCGCCGCGACGAATAACGGCGCCGCCGAGTAGAGCTGGATTCACTACAACCTCAACCGGCCCCAGCTTCTTGGTCAGGCTGGCAAGAGCAGCCTCGCCGAGCGGCTGGGAAACAGTAATAGTGGCCGAGGTCTGCCCACGACGGAAGCTGGCCGCAATAGCTGGCCAACGACTAACTAAACGCTCATCGCGGAGGAACTCGGCCACGCGCGTCGCCAATGTTTCGGTGGGCACAGTAGCAGCAGCCACGGCCATAGCAGCCGCAACCTGTGCTGGTGTAACGCGGCTAGCCATGGTGTTTAGTAGAGTTAGTATCAAGCTCAACTAAAGCTTCAGCCACCGCGCGCTCTACTACCTTCTGCGACACGCGCTCTTCTAGCCCCTGTCCCAAGACGCTTCGACTAGCGACCAGAACCAAAGCAGCTAAGCTGGCCTCGGCTTCCTCCAGCGCCACTCGCTGCTCCTCGCGCAGCTGGGCCTTAGCTTGAGCCACGACGGCGCTAGCTTGGGACTTGGCCTTGGCTAGAATCTCCTGCTGCTTAGCTTCGGCGAACGCCGTGGCCTCGGCCACAATGGTTTGAGCCTTAGCCCGCGCCTCGCGTTCGGTGGCGGCGGCTACTGCCTGCGCCTCGGCTCGCGCCACGTGGGCAGCCTCGTTGTCGCGTAGGCTTTGGGCTACGGCTTCGCGCCGACGATTGAGTAAAGCCACCAGCGGACCGTACACGGCCCAACGCAGCACCACTAATAGCAGCACGAAGTTTATTAGCTGCGCCAACAGCAGCCGCCCGTCAACGCCGAATTGTCGCAGTAAGTCGCCCATACGATCAAGCTCGCGTCGTTAGACGAACTTAATAATAAGCGCCACGACCAAGGCATAGATGGCAACGGCCTCGGCAAATGCCATGGCCAACAACATGGCTGGCAAAATCTTACTGCTGGCCTCGGGGTTGCGGCCAATCGCCTCCATGGCCTTACCGGCTAAAATACCAATACCAAGGGCTGGCCCAATGGCCCCTAAACCGATGGCAATAGATGTGGCAATAGCTTTCAGCCCTTCGGCGTTCTGCGCCACTGCCTGCACTGCTTCGTTTTCCATATGTGTTAGTTGGTTAGAAGTTATTAGTAGGTTTTAAAGGAGTCTTTAGTGATTAGTCTTTAGTCTTTAGACATTAGGATTTAGGATTTTTCGGTGTACGGTGTACTAATGTTCTGAAGTTCCGATGTACCGATGTTCCGGTGTTCTGGATTTATTCTACTTTCTATTTTCTAGATTCTACTTTCTGCCCCTTAATGCGCCGCCTCCACCGTGGCCATGTGCAGGAACACCGTGGTGAGCATGGCAAACACTAAGGCCTGCACAAAGCCCACAAACAGCTCCAACGCTAGGAACGGCAAAGGAATGAGGTACGGCACTAAGAATAACATCACCAATAGTAGCACTTCACCAGCAAAAATGTTACCAAAGAGCCGAAACGAAAACGACAGCATCTTGGCCGCCTCAAGAATAAGCTCCAAAATACCTACAAAAAAACCAACCGGCGAATGGAAGTTAATAAATCGCGAAGCATAGCGCCACGCGCCCAGAGCCATGATGCCTACTACCTGTATGGTAATGACCGAAAAAATAGCTAGAGCCAAGGTAACATTGAGGTCAGCCGAGGCACTGCGCAAAAATGGTACCAATTCTGGATTACCGCCGTGCACCTGCCATACGCCAATGGTGCCCAAGCCTGGTATCACTTCAACCCAGTTGGACAGGATGACGAAAATGAAAATGGTAAAAACAATAGGCAGGAACCGCTCGGCCTTGGCGCGATCGTGTGTAACCGTCTCCACTATATCCAATGCCCCGTCTACCAAGAGCTCGGCCACGTTTTGTATCCGCCCCGGCACGTCCGCCAACTTCAAACGCACCCGTAGCGCTAAAACCATAAGGACAACAGCCACGAGGATAGCGACTAGTAATGTATTAGTCACTGGAAAAGTGCCCCAGTGGAATAAGGTCTCGGCGGCAATGCTGATGTTCATACCTTTGGAAATTCCTCCCCCTTAGCAAGGGGGAGGTGGCCCTCGCCAAAGGCGAGGGACGGAGGGGGTGTGCGCTCTCCCAGCTCGCGGATACGATCTAAGGCGCGGCGCAACTGGCGCACCACGGCAAATGACGACACGACAATGCCTAATAGCAAACCGACGATTAGTAACCAGGGTTCAGTATCCAAACGACCATCTAGCCAGCGGCCCAAAAGCACACCGCCCACCAACGGTAATGCGAGGGTGTACCCCAAGTCCCAGGCGAATCGCCACATGCTAAAGGGAACTTCGGGGGACGTTTTAGACATAACAAAAAGAGTAGAAATTTTACGCCAAGCACAGCAAATAGTCAATAATTTCCAAAAAATAGACTGTGCGGCTGCCTGCTATAGCCTCGACATCTCACCTGCGGTGCCGTACTTTTCAAGGCATACATGGCTAAAGTAATACCCTCCCCTTGGCAAAACATCGAGGAATCGGTGCGGGCAGCTGCATCCGCTGCTGCTGGAGCTATAGTCCCCGGCCTAAAATCCACACCAGACTCTACCTTGGGCGACCTAGCTATCCCCTGCTTCACCCTGGCGGCTGGTGGCGCTAACCCGATCCAAGCAGCTGCAGACCTAGCGGCTAAATTAGAGGGGACAAAGATGGCGGGTATGGCAAAAGTGGTTGCCGCCGGCCCGTACGTGAACGTTTTCCTGGATCGCGCCGCCGTGGCCGAATCTACCCGCCAAGCCACTAGTGTTCCTGTGTTCGGGTGTTCTGGTGTTCTGGCTCCCTCTTTCATCGTCCTCGAATTCTCCTCCCCTAACACCAATAAGCCGCAGCACCTGGGACACATCCGGAACAACTTCATTGGCCAAACGTGCGCCAACCTACTAGCTGCCTGCGGCGCCAAGGTAATAAAAACGAGCGTGGTCAACGACCGCGGCATTCATATATGCAAATCTATGCTGGCCTACCAGCGCTGGGGCAATGGCCAAACGCCGGAGCAAGCTGGAATGAAGGGCGACCACTTTGTGGGTCAGTGGTACGTGCGGTTCGCCCAAGAGCTAGAACAAAATCCGGCCTTGCAGGACGAGGCGCAGGAGCTACTGCAACGCTGGGAAGCTGGTGACGCCGAGGTAAAGGCTTTATGGGAAAGGATGAACAGCTGGGTCTACGCCGGCTACGAAAAGACCTATGCCGACTTTGGTATTACCTTTGATAAGGTCTACTACGAGAGCAAGGGGTCAGAAGCAGGCAAGCAAAAGATTCTGGACGCCGTTGCGTCCGGTACTTTGCAGCGAACTGAAGATGGTGCGGTGATAGCTAAACTGGAGGCACAGAATCTACCAGACAAAATAGTACTACGAGCAGACGGAACCAGTCTGTACTCCACCAATGATATTAGCCTGGCCTACCAGCGTTTGACCGACTACCCCGACGCAACAGATCTCGCTTACGTGGTCGGCTCGGAGCAGAACCTGTACTTCAGGCAGCTGTTTGCAATCCTCAAGTTACTGGGCTTCCCCGCGGCTGACCGTTTGCACCACGTCTCCTACGGCATGGTCGCCCTGCCTGAAGGCCGCATGAAGTCGCGCGAGGGAACAGTGGTTGATGCGGACGATCTTCTAGCAGATGTTACGCAGCTGGCAGCAGATGGCCTAAAGGAGCGACTGGGCGCCGAGCAGCAAACACTGCCGCCGGACGAGCTAGAGCGCCGGGCCAGAATTATTGCCCTCGCTGCCATCCGCGTGCTGTTCCTTAAAAGCGGCCGCACTTCTAACACTACCTTCAACCCCAAAGAGGCCGTAGAGCTAACTGGCCGCACTGGAGTAAACCTGCTGTACACTTATGCCCGTGCCACCAGCGTGCTGGCCAAAGCCGGCGACTGGAAACCAGTGCCATACACTAGCGAAGTTAGCGACAGCGAATGGGCGGTGATCAAACTATTAGCCCAGTACCCCGACGCCGTGGCTCATGCCGCGTCTGAATATGAGCCGTCTGTGCTAGTGAACCACCTGTTAGATCTTGCTGCTGCC
>CAYZDG010000003.1:12181-14722 GCA_964477165.1 uncultured Gammaproteobacteria bacterium | reverse complement strand
GTTATAAGTTTAATGATGAGCCGTTTACCGGCCAGTACACGCGCGGCACAGTGGCCATGGCTAATTCTGGCTCTAACACCAACGGCAGTCAGTTCTTTATTATGCACGCCGATTATCCACTGCCACCTAACTACGTCATCTTCGGTCAGGTTACCGCCGGTATGGACGCGGTAGACAAAATCGCTACTGCACCGGTTGAGCCTAGCCCCAGCGGCGAGCCGTCGCAGCCCGTGGATCCTGTTACTGTGACATCGGTAGAGGTATATGAGCGTTAATGGTATGGCAGATAGCACCCGACGCATCGTAGCTTGGTCCTGGGTAGTGTTGGGTGTTTTTGGAACAGCTATAGCCTCGTACCTTACCTATAAGCGCGTCACTGGAGATCCATTGAACTGTTTAGTCGGCGATGGTTGCGGAGCAGTGGCAGCAAGTACTTACGCTACTATTGGTCCAGTGCCGTTGAGCGTGCTTGGGGGTGCCTTTTTTCTCTGTCTAGCCGTTCTCGCCATCGCGTATCTGGTCACCGGACGACTGCGTCTACTAGTGCTCGCGGCTTGGCTTACCGTGCCTGGTGCCCTTGTAGCCTGGTGGTATGAGTACGTGCAGTTTTATATTATCTACGCCGTGTGCATCTACTGCGTTACGTCGGCTATCGCCGCTACAGCGGCATTGATCGGTGGCGTATTGGTGTTGTGGAGGAAGGGAGATAGTGTAAGTACCACTTAGTACACTTGCGGTATCCATTACTATAGTGTTACTCTTTTAGTGCCTGTTCTATAAATAGGCATTCTAATCCGTACATTACGTTACAACTATGGACGAGATGAACGCCATGCCGGCCACCGAGGCCCCAGTGGAAGAGGAGAAGATCGAAGGCGCCGAGGTTGCGCCTGAGGCAGCTCCGGAAGATGAGGTAAAGACGATGTAAATCTGGTATACTCCAGCTGAAAAAACTGCCCCACGGGGCAGTTTTTTCATTGTTCCTGGCCCAGCGGGTTTGGCCCAGGAATATGCATATTCATCTGGATGGCGGCACGTCGTTGCTCAATGAGTTTAAACAGCTCGCGGCGGACGCCGTGTGGATTACTAATCACGTCCAGGATAATTGGTGGTCGTTCCGAGGCAGTACGCACCTGTACATTGCCGTAGCTTAAAACTGTGGCTAGTAGGCCGTGTACTTCAGACGTAATGTCCTGGACCGTACCTAATTCCTGTTCGGCCACTATCTGGGCAAACAGTGATCGCTGCTCAACACTAATTAGTCGTTCGGTGGTGATAATCCAAAAATCTAGGTGGTAATTTACGTAACGGATGATTGTAAACAGTAGCAACCCTAAAAAGTACAGAGTCCCGAGCACGATGGCCGCTAGCCGTACCATGGGCGTTGTTAGTACGTAGCTAGCAAAGCCAGGAATTAGATACCACGCCACTAGCGGCAACGCGGCCATGGCTAAGCTGCCGAATACGGTGCCAAAAAAGTCTACCCAGCTATGGAAGATTAAATGGATTACCCCTTCGCCGGGGTGTAAGTAGCGTTCAATCCAGCGTTGGGTACGCATATGGTGCAGTTGGGGCAGGGTTATCGGAGAGTTGTAGTTGAGTTGTGGTCCAGTCTATAGCAGTTAGCTGCCAAAGGCTTGTAGCCATTACTAAGGCGGTGCCCAGGCAAAACGCAAGAACCATTAACCATGAACCAGCCGAGGGAGCGCCGAAACGTAACAGGCGGTACATAGCGAACGAGCCAATAATGGCAAAGGCAAGTAATCCCAGAAGATAGGGGATTAGCAGCGCGGCCGGGGGGATGACCATGGGAGCAGTATATAGCTTGTAGCTTGTAGCCGGTAGCTTGTGGGTAGTCTTTAGTCCTTAGTCTCTAGTCTTTAGTCATTCGGATTTCCCGGTGTACCTGTGTACTAGTGTACTGAATTTCCGAGGTTCTGAAGTTCTGATGTTCCGACGTTCATTCTCTGTGTACAGTGTACTGGTGTTCCGGTGTACTGATGTTCTATAATTGATTTGACCATGGATAAACTCGAATCAAAGAAACTGTCATTCATCCTTGAGGTGTTGTTCGTAGTCTTCCTGGCTGTGTTCGTGGCGTTCACGGCTGTGGCCATGGCGGTTTCTTGGGAGGTATCAAAATCGTTACAGATGAACAGTGGTAGGTTACTAATGGGTTTATACCTTTGCTCATCCGGCGTCGTGTTTGCTGTTACCGTGCTGTACATAGCACGGCGGATTGACGAGTGGGCCAAGTCTTCAACGTAGGTATGAGGTATCGTGCATTTGTTGCCGTTTTAGGTGCCATTGTTCTGGCAATGCCCGTGGCGGCTATGGCGGCTGGGGTAGATGTTTCAGTAAGTCCCACAGATATCACACTGGCTCCCGCACTATTGTCTTACCCACCAGAGACAGCAGTGCGTGTCTATGTACGTATCCATAACAATGGACAAGAAGACACAGTGGCTAGTGCCGCGCTGTCCGTGGATGGCGTGGCTATTGGGCAAGCTAGCCCAGTGCCGGTACGCGCCGGCGGTAGTG
>CAYZDG010000003.1:0-12171 GCA_964477165.1 uncultured Gammaproteobacteria bacterium | reverse complement strand
CCAGCGAGCCGTTTCGTATCACCGCCGCAGTGAGTGCCGTAGGCGATGGACAGCAGCGAAATAATCGCGCCCAGACAGATGAGTACGCCGTGGTGGCTCCTGCGGGTCGTGATATTTTTAGTCCGCCGCCAGGCCGTGAGGGTGTAATACCAACTTCATCTATTGGTCTTATTGCCACAGGAACCGAGGCGGTGGCTACCGATACGACACCAGTCACATCTCCGACTGTACCAGTGACCTATACAGCACCTGCGGCTTCCGTGGCAGACGATTCGGCTCCGCTTGAGGATTACTCCTGGATCCCCTACGTGCTTATTGCGCTCGGCGCCATTGGCTTTGCCTGGGGTATGCGTGGCCGCCGCAGTACTATGTCGCGGCCAGCTGCGACTATTGCTGTTCCTGCGTCTAAGGCTCGGGCGCCACGCCGGCGGCCGGTGAAGGTATACCGTCCAGCGGTGGTTGTGGAAAAGTCTGGGTCGAAGCCGCGGCGAGCGCCTAGGCGCCGGCCGCCGACGCCTGCGGCACCAACGGCCTAATATTAGACCTGGTCTACTGTGAGGGTAGCGTATCTGCTACCATAGCCTGCTATGGCAAAACGTTGGCTAGTTGCCCCGCCTACCGATAAGTCTCTAGCCGAAAGACTGCCTAATGTGCCGCCATTAGTGCTGCATTTGCTCGCCAGTCGTGGCTGCACTTCGCAGGCCGAGGTGGACGAGTTTTTGAGCCCAGACTACACGCACCACGTGCACGACCCGTACCTGTTCCGCAATATGCGACCCGTTGTGGATCGTATCTATGCCGCGGTGGCCGCGGGCGAGATAGTAGCAGTGTACGGCGATTATGATGCCGATGGCGTTTCGTCGACGTGCGTCATGGCGCAGACGCTGCGCCAGGTCGGCTGCAGCCGCGTGGAAGTGTACATCCCACACCGTATGAATGAGGGGCACAGTATGAACGAAGCAGCCGTACGCAGCTTGGCCGCGACTGGCGTCACTCTTATCGTAACCGTGGATTGCGGCACCAGCAACGCCGCGGAAGTAGCCGTAGCTGCCAGCTTGGGCGTGGATGTCATCATCACCGACCATCATCTAGAGTCCCAGGCTTTGCCCGAGGCGTTGGCAATTATTAACCCGCACCTGGCAGGGGAGACATACCCATTCGCCGATCTATGCGGTACTGGCGTGGCGTTTAAGGTTGCCCAGGCGCTGTTGGCTGATTCGCGCTGTCCATTAGATGTACGTGCCCGTGAGGCTTGGGAAAAATGGCTGCTGGATCTAGTGGCCATTGGTACCGTGGCTGATATTATGCCGTTGGTGGGCGAGAATCGTACATTAGTGCGTTATGGTTTAATGGTACTGGCAAAAACTCGACGAGTGGGATTACAAGAATTAGCGCGAGTGGCTGGCATCGAGTTAGCTCGCGTTGACGCTTATACCATTGGCTTTGTCATTGGTCCGCGGCTGAATGCTGCTGGCCGTATGGATCACGCCAATGCCGCTTACGAGTTGCTGAATACAGACGATCCAGGTGAGGCGGCTCGTCTAGCCGCGGGGCTGCAGCAGGCCAACCTCGATCGCCAGGCCGAGGTCGAACGCATGAGCCGCGAGGCCATAACTCAAGTAGGTACGCTGGATCCGGATAAGCGCATTGTTTTTGCTTACGCCGACGGCTGGTCTAGCGGCTTGGTCGGCCTTGTCGCCAGTAAGTTAGTCCAAACGTACCAGGTACCAGCGTTCGCTTTAGGTTTTGATGGCGAGAAGTACGTCGGCTCCGGCCGATCCCTGCCTGGGTTCGATATTACCAATGCTATGGCACAGCTTAGCCACCTGCTGCTGCGTTTTGGTGGTCATGCCGCGGCCTGCGGCTGCACCGTGGCACGCGAGAATCTACCGTCCTTTATTACCGGTATGGAGCAGCTAGCCGCGACCCAGCTCGCTGGCACTGATCGCGTTCCAACCTTGGTCATAGATGCCGAAGTTCGTTTGGCTGACATCACTTGGTCGGTGCTGGATCAACTCGCCCAGTTCGAACCGTTCGGCCATGGCAATCCTCGGCCAGTGTTAATGAGTCGGAATTTGGAAGTAGTAGAGCTGAAACCACTGGGCAAGGATAATAGCCATTTGCGCATGCACGTTAGAGAAGGAGGCGCCGATGTGTACAAGACTATTTCGTTTGGTACAGCCGCCACCTGGGGTCAGCAGCTGCAGGTAGGGCAGCGCATTGACCTGGCCTACGAGCCTGGTATAAACGAGTGGAATGGCAATAGAGAGCTGCAGTTGAAGGTGGTTGATTGGAGGGAGTCAAAGTAGTCGTTAGTCTTTAGCTAATTCGTAAATTCGTTTGTCGTTGGTCGATAATTGAATTTACTGGTGTACTTTTGTTCCGGTGTACTGATGTTCTGACGTTCCGATGTTCTAAATCCTTCTACTTTCTATTTTCTACTTACTACTTTCTACCCATGAGGTCCTCCTTCGAATCCCTCGGCAGCATTTTGCCCCAGCGGCTGGAGCAGCACGGCGTGTCGGCTGAAGTTTCGGCGGCCGTGGTGTGCCAGGCGTTTGACGCGGCCGTGACCGCGGACAGCGGCCCGCTGGTCGGGGCAATAGCGGCCATTCAATTTGGCGAGGGCTGCGTCACGGTGCGCGCCAATACTAACGCGGCCGCTGTTGCCCTGCAGTCGCAGGGTGCGGCTTTAGCCGCCGCGGCCAACCAACAACTAGGTTACCGGGCCATCCGCCAGGTTCGGGTGCGGGTTGGCAGCGCCTAGGGCTGGTATACTGGGGTTATAGCCGCTCGGCATGACCCTCACGCGATACCTTATTTTTCTCGGCGTCAGCACAGTAATCTGCTGGGCGTCGTGGCTGCTCGTGGTATTACGAATCGACCCGTACAATTCGGGTCAGTGGGGATTTGTCTTTTTCTACGCTACGCAGTTTTTTGCCCTGGCAGGAACAGCCTCGTTGATCGGCTTTGGGGCGCGGGCGCTGCTACACCGCAATCAGGCGCCGTACCAAATAGTGGCCACGTCGTTCCGGCAGGGCGTTTTATTTGCCAGCGTGGCCACGGCCAGCGCCTGGCTGCAGAGCCAGAGGCTATTGGCGTGGTGGAGTTTGATACTCATTGCCCTAGTGGCAGCAGGTGTCGAAGCCTTTGTGCGCGCCTCGCGTGACCCTAATCGTAGCCTTTGACGCTAGGCCACATTTCCCAGCATACTGCACTTCTTACTATGGATTTACGAGCAACGCTTGAGGAGCTGCAAACACGGGCTCTTGGCGCTATTCAACGGGCAGGGGACGACCGCAGCAGCCTGGCCAGGCTGCGTGATTCTTTCGTAGGCCGAAAGGGCGAGCTAACCGAAGCAATCCGCCGTCTAGCCGAGGCCGCACCGGCAGAACGTGCTGGTTTGGGCGAGCTAGCAGCTAAGATTAAGTCCGAGGTCGAGGCGGCTCTAGCGACCAAGGCGCCAGCAACGAGCCACGGAGGATCATTCGACCCAACGCTCGATCCGTTGTTGCCCAGCGGCACTGGTCATTTAAATCCACTTACTCTCACCCGTTGCCGTTTAGAGGATATTTCCGAGCGGATGGGCTTTACCATAGTCGAAGGTCCAGAGGTGGAGAGTGAGTTCTATAATTTTGACTGCCTGAATACTCCCGCAGACCATCCGGCGCGCGATATACAGGATACATTCTGGCTGGCGGATAAGGTGGGCGATCAGCGTCTTGTACTGCGCACGCAAACCTCATCGCAGCAGGTTCGAGCGTTGCGCACCTTTGGCGCTCCATTATACGGCGTGTTTCCCGGCCGGGTGTTTCGTAACGAAGCGACCGACGTTCGCCACGAAATGACCTTTGATCAACTTGAGGGTCTAGTCGTAGCTAAGTCAATTAGCGTGGCACATCTTTTGGGTGTATTAGAGGAGATGATGAATCAGTTCTTTGGTCGCGAGATGCGTTGGCGCGTGCGGCCAGGGTACTTCCCGTTCGTTGAGCCTGGTTTGGAGTTGGACGCTGCCTGCCTGTGCGGCGGTGAGGATTCTGCGTGTCGATTATGTCATAGCAGTGGCTGGCTGGAATTGCTGGGCTGCGGCCTAGTTCACCCCACAGTGCTGCAGGCCGGCGGGTTAGATCCAACCGAGTGGTCTGGTTTTGCTTTTGGCCTTGGCATCTCGCGCCTGGCCATGTTGGCCTATGGCATTAGCGACATCCGCCTTTTGAGTGGTAACGACTGGCGCTTTATGCGGCAGTTTCCAGCATCTGTATGAAGTACTCGTATAGCTGGCTGGCTCAATTAGCTAAGTTGCCCGGAGATGTTACGCCGAGCCAGCTGGCGGAGCGACTTACTCGGCAGGTAGCCGAAGTAGACGGCGTGGTAGCGTCTGATGCTGGTTTAAACTGCGTGGTCGCTGGTCGCATCACCGAGGTGGCGCCGCACCCCCAAGCAGATCGTTTAGGCGTCGCCACTGTTAATGTTGGCACTGCGTCTGAATTAACGATTGTTTTTGGCCACGTGCTGCCGTTAGCAGCTGGTGATGTAGTGCCGGTGGCTGTGGGGCCGTGCACATTGCCAACTGGCATCACGGTGCGCGCTGGTGATATTCGTGGCGTCCGCAGTGCCGGCATGGTGTGCGTGGATGAGGAGATAGGCCTAGACCTCGGTGGCCAGCCGCTGGATGACCCGAAAGATCCGGGCGCGCAGATTCATCTATCTAGATTACCAGCTAGCACCGCGCCTGGTACGTCGCTGGGTGAGGCGCTGGGGCGAAATGACAGTACATTGGAAGTTAGTAGCGTTGCTATTACCACGCGGCCGGATTTATGGGGGCACGTGGGCATGGCGCGCGAGATAGCGGCTTTGTGGAGTACTAGTCTGGCTCTGCCTAAGGTGCCGACGCTTATTATTGGTAAGGGAAAGCCAGTTGCCGTGGAAATAAAAACAACCAAATGTCGTCGCTATGTAGCGGCGCTGGTGGAAAATGTTAAAGTTGGGCCGTCTCCGGCCTGGCTAGTTAGTCGGCTGGCTGCCTGCGGCGTTCGATCTATTAATAACGTCGTGGACGCTACTAACTACGTGATGCTGGAGCTAGGCCAGCCACTACATGCCTTTGACGCGGCTAAGGTGGCCGGTGGTCGCATCGTCGTTCGTGAGTCAGCTGACGAGAAGTTCACTACCTTAGATGGCCAGGTTCGGTCTATCCCCAGGGGTGCTGTACTTATTTGTGACGCCGAAAGTCCCATAGCTTTAGCTGGTATCATGGGTGGGCAGAGCAGTCAGGTGACATCTGGCACTACGTCATTAATTATTGAGTCTGCCAACTTCGACCCGGCTGCTATTCGCCGAGCAGTAGCTGGCGTTGGCCTGCGTACCGATGCTTCGGCACGGTTTGAAAAGAATTTAGATCCAACTTTGACACTCCAGGCCATGCAGCGAGTGTTGGCTATTCTAGCGATGAAGGATGTTTGCCCCGGCTGCACCATAACGGCGCCGCTTACGGACGTGGGGGAGTATCGCGATCACCCGGCCGTGTCCATTACGTGTAGTATTCCGTTTTTGGTCGAGCGGTTAGGAACGGCCGTCACAGCTGTTGACGTGGCCGCGGCACTCAAGCCCCTAGGCTTCAGCCTTAAGCGTGGTGCCAAGGGTTCGTTGGTCGTAGACGTGCCATCATGGCGCGCTGGTGGTGATGTAAAACTACCCGAGGATATTGTGGAAGAAGTTGGTCGTCGTTTGGGTTACGATCGCATTCAGCCGCAGCTGCCCAGTCGACCAATGTCTAGTCCGGCTACCAAGTACATCACTCGTCTTGGGCGTCAGCTCAAGCTAACCCTCGCTGGCCAGTTAGGATTTAGCGAGGCCAATACTTATAGTTTTGCTTTACCGTCGCCGTTGGGTGTACCTGGCGGCTTGGTTGTGGCCAATCCGCCCGCTGCTAATCTTTCCACGTTACGGCAGAGCATAGTGCCGAACTTGGTGGCCGTGATCGGACAGAATATCCGTCAGCAGCCCAAGCTCGCTCTATTTGAGTACGGCCGAGTATTCCGCAGCGGCGCTGGTTCGTACGACGTGGCGCCGGGCAGTAGCCAGGCACTGCCGCCGCAGCCGCGCAGCCTCGGCCTGGCTCTTATTGATCCTGCGGCTGACCGCGTGGTGGCATTCCGTCGCCTTAAGGGCGCGGTCGACGAGCTGCTCCGTCTAGCTGGATATACTCCAACTTGGGGCACGCTAAATGAACCGTCGGCCTACGCGCCGTGGTTAAACGTGGCCGACGCAGCCGAGGTTGCCGTGGGCGGGGAAACCATGGGCTATGTGGCGTTAGCGCCAGATACCTTAGTCGCACAGGCAAAGATCCGGCACCCGTTGGCTGTGGCCGAGTTAGATATTTCACGCCTATCTAAACTATCGCCAGCGCCGTTAGTGAGCCTGTCTATCCCTAAGTTTCCAAATATCGTTGAGGATATCTCGCTGCTGGTGTCGGCAACAGTGCGTTGGGCTGACATAAAGGCGCTTGTAGCCAGCTTCCATCCGCTCATCGTGTCCGTGGAGCTGTTCGACGTATTCGAGAACAAGAAGGTGGGGGAGGGACTGCGTAGCCTTGCCTTCCACATTACTTTTAGTTCGGCCGAGCGCACACTAACCGCCGACGAGGTGCAGCAGGTTTTAGCCGAGCTCAAACAGAATTTGGTGAAAAAGTTTAAGGCAGAAATTAGGTAATTTTAGTATAAAGGAGCCCCGTACCATTCGGTGCGGGGCGTTCGCGAATTGACTTTACGGTTTTCCGGAGTCGAACCGTCCAAAGATGTACTCAATGCCGGGCGTTACAGCAGCGATGACGTTGAATAGCTGTTGCAGCTTTTCCTCGCCAAGCACTGTGGCTCCAGTCGCCCCAGTTTCGTCGATGTTCTCGCTATAGAGCAGATCACGAAACGGCTTTTTACGCAGCTTCTTTCGATCAGTAATTCGCTGGATGTAGCGATAAGCAACTTCTGGATCTGTGCCTGCACCTACCAGCGCTTCTTTTACTTCTTGGCTAGCCCAAATGCCGCCAGTGTCGCTAACCTCCGCCGCTAGTAGCTCCTCATCCACAATCAGGCCGCTCATGAGCCAGGTCATTTTTCGTAACAGATAATGAGTCAGTGTAGTGGCTCGGGCGTGGGTGTGCCGCTCCTGCGATGACTGCTCAATAGTTCGGAACTCGCGGGGTACAATGCAAACAAAGCCTACCATAGCGTCAGCTCGTACCAGCGCGGCGATACCTTTGACCTGTTCGGTAATAATTGGATTGCGCTTGTGTGGCATGGCACTTGAACCCATTTGCTTAGCCGAGAACGGCTCCTGAATGGAGCCACTGTCGCTGCGCATGCGGATCCACAGGCTCTCGGCGATATTTTCCAGTGTTGTTGCCAATATGGCGAGGCAGTTAAGGACTTCGGCGTGGCGGTCTCGCTGCAGGATTTGCGTTTCCGCGGATGCCAGCTTTAAGTCTAATGCCGTTGCAGCACTTTTGCAGACTTCTGGATTCATGCCAATAAAGTTTCCTACCGCGCCGGAAATATTTGCCTCGCTGAGTTCGTTCTTTAGGCAATTATCCAGCCGATTGAGGCAGCGAGTAACCGCATTCCGGTATACCAGTAACTGGTGACCAAACGTTGTGGGCTTAGCTGATTGGCCGTGAGTATATGCCATGCAAAGCGTGTATTGATACTGCCTTGCTCGTTGCTCCAATGGGTCGATCAATTTTTCACCCTCGTTGATAATTCTTTTAACGGCCTCTCGGAGCCGTAAGATTTCTGCCGGATCCTCCACACTGTAAGAGGTGAGTCCTTTGTGGAACTCACCGGCGTACTTCTCGGCCGGGGTGCCGACTAAACTACTGCGCACCTCGGCGATGAATGCATTCATGTCGTGGTGCAGAATCTTGTCCGTTCTGTGGATGCCATCAACGGTGTAACGAGCATGTTCCATGATGAGGCCGGGAGCTGGTAGGTCGAGGTCGCCGTGTGCAGCTCGAGCTGTGAGGTATGCGAGCTCAACCCTTAGCCATTCGTGGTATTTTCGTTCGTAGCTCCAAAGGTCATTCATTTCTGGAGTAATATACCTGTCGATTACTGGTAGATCAGATGCCATTGTTCTAGCCTTTCTTTGATTTTTTTAACGTGCAATTCTTAGCAGATACACCTTGCCTACCACCCCCAGCCTAGGACGTCAATTCTAGGCTTTAGAATGCTTGTATTTAGGCTCCTGGTAAGGTATAATTCCTTACTAGTTTTACCCTATGGCTACCCCTAAAAAAGACGAGAAAAAAAAGGCTCCTGGCTCGTCCTACGGAGCCGAGCAGATCACGGTGCTCGAGGGGTTAGACCCGGTGCGCAAGCGCCCGGGTATGTATATCGGCAATACCGCGACCGAAGGTTTACATCATTTGATTTGGGAAGTAGTAGATAACTCAATTGACGAGGCCATGGCCGGTCATGCCACACATGTGGAGGTCAGCTTGCTGCCAGACGGCCAGGTTCGCGTGGTTGACGACGGCCGCGGCATCCCCGTGGACATACACAAGGTGACCAAGGTTAGCGCTTTGGAAACGGTAATGACCAAGTTGCACGCTGGCGGCAAGTTCGGCGATTCTGGCTACAAAATTTCTGGCGGACTACACGGCGTGGGTGTGAGCGTGGTTAATGCCCTGTCCGAGTGGGTTAAAGCCGAGGTCAAGCGTGACGGCAAGCTGTGGATGCAGGAGTACGTCCGTGGCAAGCCAAAAACCAAAGCTCGTCCCATTGGTCCAGCCAAGGGCACTGGCACCACTATTACTTTTAAACCAGACCCGCAGATTTTTTCGGTGCTGGAATTTAATTGGGACATAGTGGTGGATCATTTGCGGCAGCAGACTTACCTTACCCGCGGTCTGCGGTTGTCATTGTCTGACGAGCGTGACCCGGCCAACCCCCAGGGTTATGGTTTCTATTTCGAAGGTGGCATTGCCTCGTACGTACGGCATTTAAACGTCCACACCGCGCCTAAGCACGAGCATGTTTTTTATGTGGATAAAGAGGTCGGTAAAATTCGCGTGGAAGTGGCCTTGCAGTATGTGGAGGAATACAAGGAAACTGTTTACAGCTTTGCCAATAACATTTTTACGGCCGAAGGTGGCATGCACCTAGTTGGTTTTCGTACTGCTTTGGGTCGGGTAATTAATACCTACGCCCGCGCCAAGGGTTTGATTAAAGAAAAAGACGAGAATTTGTCGAGCGAGGATTTGCGCGAGGGTCTAACAGCCGTGGTGAGCGTTAAGCTACCCGAGCCGCAGTTCGAGGGTCAGACCAAGGCCAAGTTAGGTAATGCCGAAGTCAGGCCGGCTGTAGATCAGGCCGTGGCCGAGGCTTTGACTATTTTCTTGGAAGAGCATCCACGTGACGGTGAGTCTATCGTCGGCAAATGTCTACTAGCTGCTAAGGCGCGGCAAGCGGCACGGGCCGCGCGTGAGAGCGTGCTACGTAAGGGTGCACTGGAAGGCTTTGCCCTACCTGGAAAGTTAGCGGACTGCAGCTCCCGCGTAATGGAGGAGTGCGAGCTGTACATTGTCGAGGGTGATTCGGCCGGCGGTAGCGCTAAGCAGGGTCGCGATCGCGGCTTCCAAGCCATACTACCTTTGCGCGGTAAGATTTTAAATGTGGAACGAGCGCGGCTAGATAAGATGCTAGCAAATAACGAGATCAAGGCTCTTGTTATCGCCATGGGCACCAATATCGGCGAGCAGTTTAATATCGAGGATTTACGCTACGGCCGCATCATTATCATGACTGATGCCGATGTGGACGGCGCGCACATCCGTACCCTATTACTGACCTTATTCTACCGTCATTTCCCCGACCTTATCACCCGTGGCCATATTTACATTGCGATGCCGCCTCTATTCCGCGTAGCCAAGGGATCCATGGTGCGTTACGCCTATGACGAGACTGATCTCGATAAGCTGACCAAAACCATGGGCGAGGGCACGAGTATGCAGCGCTACAAAGGTCTTGGTGAGATGAACCCCGAGCAGTTGTGGGAGACCACTATGAACCCGGCCAGTCGGGTATTAAAGCAGGTAACGGCCACCGACGCCGCCAAGGCCAATGAAATCTTCGATATTCTTATGGGCGCCGAGGTCGAGCCGCGCAAGCGCTTTATCCAAACCCACGCCGCCAAGGCGACACTAGATGTTTAGGAACCCCTCACCTGTCCTCTCTCCGGCTCCCACCCCCCTGAATCCCCCCTCGGGCAGGGGGGAGGTAGGGAGAGGGACTATTAGTACGTCCGCACGTATTAATGACCCTCCCCCTCTCCTTGAGAGGGGGAGTTGGAGGGGGTGTGGTTTGGGTGAATCCACTATGCTGGTAGGTACTTGCAGTCCTTTTAGACTCGTGGTAACTTATCCCCACTGGCTTCTGGCCAATAGTTAAACCGTATCCAAATGTTCAAATCAGTCACAAATTACATCCGCGAAAGCTACGCCGAGCTGCGCAAAGTAACCTGGCCTACGCGTCAGCAGACCATTGCTGACACCATTAAGGTTATAGCGTTATCTATTGGCGTGGCCGCTTTTCTCGGCGCTCTAGATTACATATTTAATTTTGGCCTAAGCGCCTTAGTCGCTGGTTTTTAAACCTATGTCAAAGCAGAGCGCCGAGCACGGCCGCCGTTGGTACGTTTTACACACCTACTCGGGCTACGAGGAGAACGTGGCTCGTAACCTAAAGCAGCGCATCGAATCCATGGACATGGAGGATAAGATTTTCGAAGTGCTTATTCCGACCGAAAGTAAGATTCGTATTAAGAACGGCAAGCGGCGCATGGTGCGCGAGAAGATTTTTCCCGGCTACGTGCTGGTGAACATGGTGGTGACGGATGAGTCATGGTACGTGGTACGCAACACGCCTAATGTAACTGGCTTCGTTGGCTCGGGTACTACACCTACGCCCATTGATGATAAGGAGGTCGAGACGCTAATGAAGCGTATGGGTGTAGAGGAGCCCAAGTTCACCGTGGATGTAACCGTGGGAGCTCCGGTTAAAATCACCGATGGTCCGTTCAAGGATTTCGAGGGTAAAGTGGACAACGTGGATGAGGCTCGGGGCAAGGTTAAGGTGCTGGTTTCGATGTTCGGACGTGAGACACCCGTGGAGCTTGATTTCCTACAGGTAAAGAAGATATAGTGGCAAACCTATGGCCAAGAAGATAAAGGTAGTCCTAAAGTTGCAAATCAAAGGTGGCGCTGCTACCCCGGCTCCGCCAGTGGGTACGGCACTTGGCCCCCATGGCGTGAACCTACAGGATTTCTGCACCAGGTTTAACGAGCAGACGCGTAGTCGTGCCGGTGAGGTAGTGCCCGTGGTCATGACCATTTATGAGGATCGTTCCTTTGATTTTATCTTGAAGATCGCCCCTATGTCCGAGCTATTGAAGCAGGCGGCCAAGATTCAGAAGGGCGCTTCAAAGTCTCTTAAGGAAGTGGCCGGCACTATTACCAAGGCACAGGTTCGCGAGGTGGCCGAGAAGAAGTTGCCTGACCTGAATACCACCGATGTCGAGGCTGCTATGCGCACGGTAGAGGGCACGGCGAGGCAGATGGGCATAAAGATTCAGAAGTAAGAAATCAGAAATCAGAATTAAGGGCTATAAGCTTATTCCTGAATTCTGACTTCTGATTTCTACCCTTAATTTGTCAGGTGGGAGTTTGGCCTAGTCCGCTGAACGCTAAGACCACCACAATGGATAAACAATATGGCGAAAATCGCTAAGAGGTTAAAGGTAGCGGCTGAAAAGTTTAACCACCAGCAGGTCTACTCGCTGGCAGAAGCTGTTGAGTTGGTTAAGACCGTGGCGCCGGTCAAGTTCGACGCGGCGGTTGAGCTGCACGTGCGATTGGGTATCGACCCCAGTAAGGGCGAGCAGAGCGTGCGAGCCACGGTTAGCCTACCTCACGGTAGCGGTAAGGCGGTTCGCGTGGTCGCTTTTGTAACCCCGGCGCAAGAGGCCGAGGCCAAGGCAGCTGGCGCCGACGTGGTGGGCGGGCAGGAATTGATTGATGAAATTAAGAACGGCGGCAAGTTCACCGCCGACGTGGTGGTAGCCAGCCCCGACATGATGCGGAGTATGGCTGTAATCGCTAAGACGTTAGGTCAGCGTGGC
>CAYZDG010000002.1:14380-15438 GCA_964477165.1 uncultured Gammaproteobacteria bacterium | reverse complement strand
TCCAGAACACCGGAACACTAGTACATCAGAACGTCGGAACTTCAGAACGTCGGGACACCAAAAATCAGAAATCCTAAATCCGAATGACGAAGGGATAAATCCCAATGCCAAATGACAAGTTCCTTAAACCTAAAACCTGAAACCTACAACCTACCCTTGAACCTAAAGGAGGGCGTGTCTCTGGCACCGTACACTACGTACAAGATTGGTGGGCCAGCACGATTTTTTTTGGAAACAGCGGATGCGGATAAACTTGCAGCCGCGCTGGCGTGGGTAGCGGGCGCGAAGTTACCGGTGTTTGTGTTGGGCGGTGGAAGCAATATCCTAGTGGCGGATAGTGGGTTTAGGGGGTTGGTGGTGCACTACGTTAATTCAGAACACCAGAACACCAGAACACCGGAACACCAGAACACAGTGACTGTGGGGGCAGGGGCGCTAGTGTCTGATCTACTCAATAAGACACTAGACGATAATCTACGCGGATTGGAATGCATGGCGGGTGTGCCGGGCGCGGTGGGCGGCGCCGTGCGTGGTAATGCTGGTACGTTTGGTCAGCAAATCGGCGACTACGTCATCGATATTGATGTGGTTACCCTGGCCGGGGAGCGGCGTACTGTTTTGGCAGCTGATTGCGGATTTACTTATCGCCACAGCAGTTTTAAGCAAACTGGTGATATTATCGTCAGCGCTCGTCTAAACCTCGAGTTAGGTGACGGCGAGGCTGGCCGTAAGCTTGTCGCTGAACGATTAGAGCGACGGTGGAAGACGCAACCACCCGAGCCGTCAGCAGGATGCATTTTTAAGAATTTTCGGTTTGATGATATTGATCTCGACGCGCTTAAATCAAAAGGACTAGATATGGA
Organism: uncultured Gammaproteobacteria bacterium; assembly: GCA_964477165.1. Taxonomy (GTDB): domain Bacteria; phylum Patescibacteriota; class Patescibacteriia; order CAYZDG01; family CAYZDG01; genus CAYZDG01. Next base: position 14,575 of record CAYZDG010000002.1, on the reverse strand, counting down.
TAAATTCGCCGAGCACCGTAAGCTGCCCGCGGCTTATATCATCGAGCAGGCTGGGTTAAAGGGCACGCGCAGCGGCGACGTCGAAGTCTCACCCATGCATGGGAATTTTTTGGTAAACCATGGCAGCGGCACCGCGGCCGACGTTGACGCCCTTATCGCCAAAATAAAAGAAACCGTACTCAATAAGTACGGCCT
>CAYZDG010000002.1:0-14280 GCA_964477165.1 uncultured Gammaproteobacteria bacterium | reverse complement strand
ACGTTGACGCCCTTATCGCCAAAATAAAAGAAACCGTACTCAATAAGTACGGCCTAAAGCTGCAAGAGGAAGTGCAGCGGGTTGGATTCTAGTAGCTGCTTGCGCTGACTGTCAGCTGCAGCTATTATTCAGCCGTTCTCGGATCATTCAAACACACAAGAAATAATTAGATAGAAAGGCGGCGAGGAATGACAATTTATGTATTGGCAGAGCAACCCTTTGCTTCAAGGAGTCTATTCAATCCATTGCCAGGGTTTATAGATCAGCTGGCTCCTGTTACGTTAGCGCCAGGTGATATCGTGTTCATTAAGCTCTGGCGGAAGTACCGTCGCGGTGAGTATGGGCACCTGCGTGCTCAGGAGAAAGAGAAACTATTCCTTGGCACCGAGGAAGAAAAACAAAGGGCGTGGCTCCGTTCTCTCATTGAGCTTGAGATTAAGCAGCCCAGTGAGGGGGTGAATATGGTGTGGATTCGTTTTTCGAGTGAATCAGAGTTAGCTACGTACAGGCCTCGTGGTACGTGGTTGAGCGGTATACTCAAGCTGATGAAATTAGACCCGTCCCTCGCTGGAGTTAGCAAGAGGCGGAGGGCTCGGTGGGAACGAGCTAAAGTCTAATTTTGGCTCCTCAAATTGGAATTAACAAAAGGGCTCCCGCTGCGCGGGAGCCCTTAAATTATCTAGTAACAAAATTAGTTAACTGGCGTGCCCAGCGGGTACGACGCGACGTCGGTGGGGTTGGCCAATTCGATATCGGCCCAGCGGTAACCAGCGGCCAGGAATTTCGCCTCGCTCACAATCGGGCGCCGGGTGGTGCCCTCCATTAGGTAAACCGCGGGGCTGTTGGTGGCCTTAAGTAGTTGCACGCCGGGGATAGAAGTCAGCTCTTCGGCCGTCATCGACTCTACGTCCGCAAAGCGGTTACCATAACTGTAGAAGGCGGCCTCGTTAATGAACGGCTTCTTTTTGCCAGACGCGTACACGTAGTACACAGCGTTGGCTCCGGCGGCTTTAACCAGTCGACCAACAGGGCCGAGTTTGGGGGTATGGAATTTTTGCGTCGCTAGCTTTTTAGTTTTGCCGAAAACGTCCTTGGCCGTGATGGTAATGTCGTAGTCGGTGTTTGGTTTTAGGTTTGTAAGGGTGGCCGAGTGCTGGGAACCGTAGCGCGTCAGGGTTACCGAGCCGCTGGACTTAACGCCCTTAGTTGTAGCCTTGTAAGCCACGCTGCCATTAGCTAGATGATTAGTGCTGAACTGCACTGTGGCGCTGGTGGGGGACAGGCGGCTGTCGCGGGTGCTGGCTGGACCAAGATAGGCAACGGTTAGAGCTGTATCCTCCTGTGCGCGAGAATCGGCAGTGGTAAAGCGGAACGGACCGCGAACTGATACCACATCACCGTCCTCATCTTTCATCGTAACCGTGTACTCGTACGTGGTATTAATTTTAAGGCTTTTTAGTAGCACTTGGTGATTTGTACCTAACGCAGTGCGAGTGCTAGTGTATTTTTTGGTGTTGTCGAGCACGTTGAATTGCACGGTGCCGCGGGTAGGCGTGGCGCTGGCCCAGGCCACTGCCGCCACCGTAGCACTGACGCCGTCTATGCCCACGCGGTCATTGGTAGTAGTGGGAGTTTTATTGTTCTCATCAAGCTCATCCTCTTCAGCTTGGGTGAGTTTAGTTGTAGTAAAGTCAAAGCTGAACGACGTGGCCTCAACGCCGCTGGCGTCGCGAGCTACAACAACAAAGTAATACTTTTTTTGCGGCTGTAGGTTCACCAACTCGGTTACGTGCTCGGTGCGCAGTACGCTATCGCCCAAGAAGTAGATAAGCTGACTGGTATTAGTACCAAATTTAACAATGCCTGTCGTGGGCACATTGGTGGACCAGGCCACGGTCGCTTTAGCGCCAGATACTGCCTGCACCTCGACGCGTGAGTAGCTGATGTCACTCGCCTGGGCAGACGAAGGCACAGTCGCTAAACCAGTCAGCGCCAGGCTAATGATTACTAGATAATTCAAAAGCTTCATAAGTAATTGAAGTATAACAATATTTATATCATAATAGGTCAATATTGTCAAAATTAGCTTGCGGCACAGTTTAGAGCGATAGTGAGAAATTCTATTGTGATGTAGAAGGAATTGTTACTTTCTTGTCACCAAGAAAGTAACCAAAGAAGTGCCGGGGGTGTTGAAGCACGTGCCAATGTTATCATTAGTGCCTTCGGGAGGGTGCCCAACACCCCCGGACCCCCGCTTCGGATACTGTGGAATTGGGGGAAATAAAAATCAATATCACTTTATTCTTGCAATACGGTATACTATCTTTATGAAAATTACGTTCTACGGAGCTGCGGGCGAGGTTACTGGCTCCAAGCATGTGGTGGAGGTTGGTGGCAAACGCGTGTTACTAGATTGCGGTACGTTCCAGGGTAAGCGCAGCGATTCGCTGGCCAAGAATGCGGCCATGGCCGCCGAGTTACCCACGGTAGACGCCGTGGTGTTATCGCACGCTCATCAAGATCACTGCGGATTGCTACCGGTATTAGTGAAGCGCGGGTACGCGGGAAAAATATTCACTACCAAATCTACTACCGAAATTACCGAGCTAATGCTCACGGATAGTGCTCACATCCAGGAACAAGATTACGGATTTTTGCAGCGTCACCATATGAAGTTAGCTGAACCATCTGGTCCTTTATATACCGCGGTAGACGTGGCGCCTACCATGGCGCGGTTTGAAACCGTACCTTATCAGCACAGTAAACCAGGCTGGACAACCATTGCACCGGGCGTGCGACTTAAGTTGTACGAGGCTGGCCATATTTTAGGATCCGCCGTTACTGTGTTGGAGATGGATGGGCCGCACGGATTAGAGCGCGTGGCTTACACTGGCGACTTGGGGCGGCCGCACACACCACTGTTGCGTGACCCAGACTTCGTGCGCGAGGAAGTATCCACATTGTTGCTCGAGAGTACCTACGGCAATCGCGTGCACCAGTCGGTGCAGGAAGCCATGGGCCGGCTGAAGGATGTCATCCACCGGGCGGTGGCGCGGCGGGGCAAGATAATCGTGCCAACATTTGCTTTGGGGCGAACCCAGGAACTTATTTACATCCTTCACCAGCTGGTGGACGCGCGTGAAATTCCTGCGCTGCCCATATTTATCGACAGTCCATTGGCCGTGAACCTAAGTGACGTGTTTGCTCGGCGGCGCGAGGATTTCGACCTACAGACATGGCATGACTTTAGTCGCCCCGGCGAAACGCCGCTAGCCTTTCGTAACCTTATTTATACCCGCTCGGTTCAGGAGTCAAAAGATCTTAATACTAGGCCAGGGCCATTTATGGTTATTTCGGCTTCGGGTATGTGTGAAGCTGGTCGCATCCGCCATCATTTACTTAACGGCCTGTCGGATCCACGCAACGTCATCATGGTTACGGGTTTTATGGCGGCAAACACGTTGGGTCGCCGGTTAGTTGAAGGTGCCCGCGAGGTGCGCGTTTTTGACCGCAAGCTGCGCGTGCGAGCCGAGGTCGCGGTGTTTAACGAATTTAGCGCTCATGCGGACGCCGCCGACTTGCAGTCGTACGCCGAGCACGTGCCCAGTCTAGTTAATGTATTTTTGGTGCACGGTGAAGCGGATCAGGCCGAGGGGCTGCGTCAGCGTTTGGTCGCCGCCCACCCTAACTGGCAGGTAGCGCTGGCAGTTCGCGGAAATACCGTAACGGTGTAATATCGGCGTGTATGACCGCCGGTGCCACCCCAACCCCTTCGGAAATAAGCGCCCAAGGCTTTGTATTGCCTGGGGCTCCTACGGATAATCCCCAGCAGGCGCTGCTCATCCACAGCTTTACTGGCAGCCCCTATGATTTCTATCTACTGGCCCCGTTTTTGGCGCACCACGGCGTAAGCGTGACGGCAGTGCGTTTGCCTGGCCATGCCGCTCACTGGCGTGACCTGGCGCAGACGACCTACGACCAGTGGTGGCAGGAGTGTTCGGACGCTTTGCAAAAACTGGCCGTGGGCGGCCCGGTTTGGATAGTAGGTAACTCGTTTGGCGCCTGCTTGGCGTTAGATTTGGCGGCGCGCTATCCGAGATTAGTGGCGGGCGTAGTGAGCTTAAGTATTTCATTGTGGTTTAACCGCGAGATGCAGACGCGGCTACTGATGCCTTATGTCACTATTTTTGGCGGCCGAGTACCTAAGCCATACGTGCCGTCGGCGCTTAAGGCGTCATACGAGCGGCATGGTACCAGTTCGCACGTGCCTATTGCCGCGTTGTACCAGATGTACGCGTATAACCGCCGGCATGTGTTACCTTGTTTGTCAGCCGTAACATGCCCCACATTACTACTACACGCGCGTGAGGATGATATCACTCGTAGCTTAAGCTCGCAGTACGTGGCGCGGCAGGTTAGTGGCTCGGCCACGGTGGAGTTAGTTCCGGGTAGTCATCATGATCTACTAGATGATCCAGACTATAGCAGCTTGGTGTTACGGCGCATCTTATTATTCCTACAGCGGCAAGATAACAATAATCATTAGTGTATGCCTACGCTGTACCGACAATTCCATCGCGTGGCTGAACATCAGCCAGACGTAGTAGCGCTACTAGGTCCGGCTTACACTTCGCGGCTTACCTACGGCATGCTGGATCGCATGGTGGTGCGCTTGGCGGGAACGTTGCACCAGCTCGGGCTGCGACCTGGCGACCGTTTAGCTATTTGCAGCCAGAATCGCCCGAAGTGGGTAATCACCGATTTAGCGTGCAACTATTTGGGCGTGATTTCTGTGCCGGTACACGCTTCATTGGCGCCAGAAGCAATTGGCTACATCTTGGCCGACAGCGGCGCGCAATGGGTGGCCTGCGGTGTTGGTACTTTTCCTAAAGTAGTATCTAGCGGCTGGCGCGGGTCATCTGCCGGCACCGGTAATATCCTCTTATTCGATGCCATGCAGGCAGACTGCCCAGTAACTTTGCGGCACTGGGATGAGGTCATTAACACAGTGCCAGATGAAACGCCGCCGCCTCGTGCCGAGAGTGGACTGTGTACCATCATCTACACATCGGGCACTACTGGTAACCCTAAGGGCGTGTGTCTTACGGACCAGAACATTTCTGGTAACGTGGCGTCGGCGCGGCAGTTAATTCCGTTGTCGGCTAATGATCGGTGGTGCAGCGTGTTGCCGCTGTCGCACGCGTTGGAACGCACCGGTGGTTTGTATACGCCGCTGCTCACTGGAGCCAGCGTGGCTTTTGCCCGTAGCCCATCTACATTGTCGGACGACCTACGACACTGGAAGCCCACGGTATTGGTTAGCGTGCCGCGTATTTTTGAGCGGGCGTACGAGCGTATTACCGCGGCTGCTAACCGCCAGTCATTGCGACGGTTAATGCTGCACTGGGCGTTACGGTCTGCTCGCGGTGGCCCACTCCGCCGCCGTCTCGCTGATATCTTGGTGTGGCGAAAAGTCCGCGCGGCTTTTGGCGGCCGTCTATCTTTGGCTATTAGTGGCGGTGCTAGTTTGAATCAGCAAATTGCTAAATTTTTCCGCCACCTTGGGCTAACCATTGTCGAGGGCTATGGCTTAACCGAGACTTCACCCATTGCCGCGGTTAATCCACGCAGTGCTGTCCGTTTTGGTACTGTTGGCGTGGCTATTCCCGGCGTGGCCATAACTATAACCGAAGGTAAGGAGGTCGTGGTAACTGGCCCTAACGTGGCGCTGGGTTACTGGCGTGATGGCGCTGTGGAGCCGTTCCGCGAACCTGGTACGTTTTACACTGGCGACCTAGGTCATATCGACGCCGAAGGGTATTTAACTATCATTGGCCGAGCTAAGGAGATCATTGTGTTGCCGAACGGCAAGAAGGTGAATCCGGTGCAGGTAGAGCAGCGACTAGAAACAGCCGAAAGCGTAGAGCAAGCCTTTGTCTATTTAGATTCAGCCACTAAGCGAGTAGCGGCGCTGTTAGTCCCCAGCGGCCGGTGTTTGGCGCAGCTGGCCGCAATTGCTAATATTCCAGTTCCGCCGCATGACCCCACGGAATTTTTGGCGCGATTATCTACCATGGCCGAAGCGCGGGCGCTGGTTGATAACCAAATCGCGCCGTTAGAGCAGCAGCTGCCCGAGTACGAGCGAGTGCGGCAGTGGCAATTTACTTGGCCGCCGTTTACCGAGGAGCGACAGGAGTTAACGCCGACGCTAAAATTGAGGCGCAGTGTGATTATGAGGCGGGCGGAGGGGAGGGGGTGAGTCTTAGTCTTGTCAGGCATTAGTACACGGCGTACCTTCAGTGGGTATGGTATTCGTGACCTCTCTTTACATATTTATTGATGCGTCGAATTTGTGGCAAGCGCAGAAAGCTAAAGGTAGATTTTTTGATTACCAGAAGCTGATAGAGCATCTTAGGAATAGGTTTCGTGCAGCTACCGTAAAAGTTTTCTACTATACTGCCTATCCGGCTGACGGAACTCGAACCTATAGTTTAGAGGGCAAGCATAAGTTTTTTACATTTCTGAAGAAAGGGCTTGGTTTTGAGGTTCGAAAGAAGCCGCTCAAGAGAATTAGTGTTATTCAGGGTGATACAGCACTGATCCAGGAGAAGGGCAATATGGATGTGGAAATGACCATAGACGCTATGCATTATGTATCAAACTACACTACCGCAATTTTTTTCAGCGGAGATTCTGACTTTTTGGCTCTAGTTAGCTACCTAAGACGAGTAGGTAAGAAGGTCTACATTTTTTCTTCAAAAAATAATATTTCGTCTGAGCTCCGTACTGGTAGCAATGGATACTTCGACGTGCTCAATCTTGGGGATGGCATTTGGGGTAGGAGTCTCGAGCACCGCAGCCGGCGGTGACTAAAACCTAAAGTCACCCTCCTCGCGGAAGGTGACCCTTGGATGTAATGCCCTTTCAGTTCTATGGTGGAACTGGAAGACGCAATAAGGATATATCACGTCAGTCCTAGTTGTCAATTCTATGCGATTTATTGGCGGTATTAAGGCGAGCCTTTAGCAAATTTGACAGGGGAAAACTGTAGTGCTAAGTTGATTAACTTTCTACATATTCGCACCTTGAAAATCTAGTTTCTACGACGGCGGTAGGTTGAGTACCAGTGGCTGGAATAACTATTCTAGATACCGGCTTTTAACCTAACCCCCATAAAACCTATGCAGACACGTCGGTTCGTATCTATTATTGCTACCGTGTTGCTGTTGGTGCCTACTATGGCGCCGGGAAAGGTGTCGGCAGAGATTTCCACAGGGGTTAGCGCCGTCGCTGACGTCGAGTTGAGTGAAATTCCTTCGCAAAACGCGGAGGATTTTTTGTCTGAACAATTAGCGCCGTCGCTGGAAGAAGTCGCGCCAGTTAACCCGCCCTTGCGTCCAGGTGACGAACCAACTCTTGATGTCGATCTGGCCGCCGAAATTAATCCAGGTGACAGTGAGGCCAGGCCGGTGGATGGTTCGGATGGATCTATTGGCAAGCCAAAGGATCCGCCACCGGTACTGCTAGATGATGATTCATCGCCCATTAGCACACCCAATCCGCAGCGGCTATCGTCTCTGCCGCAGTCGAGTGGCAAGTTCACCGCCGATTTGTTCTCCGGCAGTGCTAGCTACGTGTATCAGTTTACAGTGCCCGAGGGGCGCGCGGGTTTGTCGCCGTCCTTCGCCTTGCGCTACAGCAGCGCCCGACGCACCGAGCTGGGGAGTGCTGGCGTGCACGGTTGGGATTTTGAAGTCGGGCACATCGAGCGGGTCAGCAAGAACGGCGTGGATAAATTATTCAGTCCATCTTCTACGCCGACCTTTGTGTTGCATCAGCCGGGCGGCAGTGTCGAACTTGTACCCCTGCAGCTGGAGGCTGACGGCATTCATGGCACCTACGGCGCCAAGGTAGAGAGCGACTTCAGCCTCATCACATTCGAGATGTCGAATAGCTGGACAATAGTAGACCGCGGTGGAGTTACCTGGACGTACGGGGTTGATACTAGCAAACGCGAGTACGATCCCGCTGACGAGACGCGCACAAATAATTGGTACGTCAGTGATGCTGTTGGTCCGACCGGGGCGACAATGCATTACAGTTATACGCGATTTAGCAACGTGGTGTATCCATTGAGTATTGCTTACGGCGGACAGATGGTTGGACTTACCGAGGAAGCTGGGCCATTTTTGGTTCAAATCGAACCCGGGGCTGTGGTAGATAATCCAGATTCGTACCGCACTGGATACCTGCGCCGAGCGTACGGACCTAGTAGCATAAGCGTTTATGCAAGTGGCACATTGCGCCAGCAGTACGGCATTATTATGGGCGCCGTCGGTAGTAATGGCACCAGCCGATCCATATCTGGAATTCAAGAAACCAGGTACAGCGCCACCGGCGTCGCCACCACGTTGCCAGCTACTACGCTCTCGTATCATCCCGTGCCTAGTACTACGTGGGATTCTGTTAGCGGGACAACAACTGAATCATTCCCGGTGTATATAGCAGAATGTTTTGTGAGTCAGCCAAACTATACGTCATACTGCTACGACCAGAACGTCCAAATTGTTGACGTTGATGGTGATGGACGTCAGGAAGTAGTTCAGGTGCAGTCAGACGGCGGCGGATCGCCCGATGGTTTCCATTTAGCCCCTAATGTGTTTCGTTTGCAGACCGATGGAATTTGGGTAGCCGACTCCACTTGGGATACTGTAATTCCGTCGGTTGGTCTGTCGAATAAACCATCATTCGGCAACCTTAATTTCATGGACGTGAATGGCGATAGCCGCGCTGATGTAGTTATTTCACGTAGGAAAACCTATCAGGAGGATCATAATCAAGGGCTCGATAAACGCGTGTATCTTAATAACGGCCACGGTTGGACGCTATCAGACTGGCAGGTGCCAGTACTAATTACCGAGCCCGTTCTAGTTGGTGATTTTAATGGTGATGGATTACCAGATTTCGCGTCCAGTACCACCTACGGTGCCAATAACCCGAGCGGCAACACTGTGCCTGATGCTGGTGAAGTGTATATGAATACCGGCAATGGGTGGGCGTTGGATACATCATCGACTGTGCCTTTTACTCTCGCATTTCCGAATAGTAACTCGCCTTTCTATGGCGACGAGACGCCGAAGTTTAAGCTAATCGAGATGAATGGCGATGGTCTAGTTGACGTCGTCTACAGTTGGCAGATCGATAATCAGGCTCCACAGCGGGCAGTCTTTATTAACAATGGCCATGGTTGGACTTCGCAGCCACCCGCACCGTGGGGAGCGTTTGAGAATTGGTATAAATGCGTGACACCAGATTATATCTGCGCCGTGTCGTGGCAAACGTTTACCTCGCCAGCTCATCAGCAGGTGTTTGATCTTAACGGTGATGGTATTGATGATGTTCTTGATACGCTCCACGAGAATGGAAATGCCACCATCCGCCCAGGCGTAATAAATGAGACAACCATAGGAGTGCTTCATGGTTTACCGCAGTTGCAGCTGGCGCAAGGTGATCACACCGCGGCATCTAAGTCGCGCTTCGGTGATTTCAACGGTGATGGTCAGTTGGATTTAGGTTGGGGCCACCAAGCTTCGAACCAGCAGGGTATGCCGCCGACAGTATTTGACTATCGTCGTTACGTGCAGGTGAACCAGCCGGATAACTTACTGCAGACGGTAACAGAATCCACTGGCGTCATGACCATGCTGGAGTACAAGGAGGCGCACCAGTACTATGATGCCGCTAGCAGCACGTTGCCCTTAAATACTGCCCTGCCATCCGCGGCGTGGACAGTGCAGCGGGTGACAGTCGATCCCGTCCAGGGTCCGAGCCAGGCAACTACGTACCAGTATGAGGGCGGTGCCTCTGCCTTCACCAGTTCCACCGACCGTGAGCTTGCTGGATTCTGGAAGGTTACAGCAACGAGCGGCGAAACCTTGGTAACAACCGAATTCCACCAGGGTCTAGGCGGCTTGCCGTTTACTACATCTACTCAATTGCATCCAGATCGCGGCCAGTTTGAAGATGAGCCAGCCAAACGCGGTCGACCGTACCGCACCGAGGTGCGTGATATTAGCACGGGTCAGCTACTGAAGGCCGAGGTAACGAAGTGGGAAAGCTCCACTCTAGATGGCCAGAACCGGAAATTTGTATATCCGAGCCGCACCACGTCCTTTGACGCCAAGGCCGACGGCAGCCTAGATGCTACAGCGGGGGAGCGCACGTTTGATCTATCCAATGGCAACGAGCTGTCTACGCTTAGTCGCGGCTCTGTGTCCGCTGACGTGAATACTGGTGATATTATTGCCGAGTTGGGTACCGATCAGACCCGTGAAGATAAACAATATGCCAGTGCCACGGGCAGTCGAATTTTAGGCGCGCCAAAATTGGCACAGGTAAAGAATAGTAGTGAGCAGGTAGTAGCCGAGAAGGAAATTCGCTACGATGGTTTGCCGCTGGGCCAGGTGAGCCAGGGCAAGCCCACGCGTGTAGAGGATAAGCTGCCGAGCAGCGCGGTATACGCAAGTTATGATGCCTACGCCAATGTGGCGGCCAGCTCTGACCCACGTGGCGCAACGTCTACGTTCGAGTATGACCCTGCTTACCACCTAGCAGCTACGCGCAGCGTCAACCCATTAGGACAAGCTAGTTTACAGGATGTAGATCTAGCGCATCGCCAGGTGGCTAGTAGTACTGACGCCAATGGAACAAATGAGCGTTGGGTGCGTGACGGCTTTGGTCGGCCGCTGGAACACTGGGTGAGTAACCCTGACACAGCTGGTAGTATTCTCGCCGAGCGTTGGTCTTACGGTGACGCTGCCCGGCCAGCGTGGGTGCGACATGAGGCGTTTGATGTCATCGGCGACTTGGATCCGTCCGTGGACTACACCTATGCCGATGGTGCTGGCCGCGTCATTCAGACGCGCGTATTGGAATCTGCTTTTACCTACATCGTAACTGACACCGAGTACGACGAGCAGGGTCGTGTCGCGCGGCAGAGCTTACCGTACCGCGCCACTGGTAGCGACTACACTAGCCCGGCCAGCAACGTGCCTAGTACCACTTATGCTTACGACGTCGCTGGTCGTGTGATTAGTGTCTGCGCTCCGGTTGGCTGCACCACTGTTGTCTATGATGGCCTAGTGACACGCATCACCGATGCCTTGGGTCGCGTAGCCGAACAGGAACGTGACGGACTCGGTCGCCTGGTGCGCGTTACCCGTTGGCTAGATAGCCAGCCAGTTACTTACAACTATGAGTGGGATGTTGCTGGTAGACTCACCGGTATGGTTGATCCTGGTAACAACCGTCGTGATTTTACCTACGACGGACAGGGTCGTTTATTAAGCCAAACAGACTGGCATCCAGTAAGTTGGTCTCCGGTGTACTGGACCTACACTTATGACGCGGCTGGTAACGTCGTCACCAGTACAGACCCTCGCGGTGCCACTATCCGTTACACTTACGACCAGCTTAATCGCGTACTGACGGCGAACGATCCAGCTACGCCAGGTATTGATTCTAGCTACAATTATGATTCTGGCAGCTATGGTTTGGGCAAGCTGCACCAAGCAACGCACAATAATAACCAGACGATGTACGAGTACGATCGCCTTGGCCGAGTTACAGCAATGGATCGCAATATTCAAGGTGAGCAATTCCACCAGGAGTTTGTTTACGATTTAGTTGGCCGTGAACTACAGCGCCTTGAGCCGAATGGTTTTGCCGTGCGTACCGAGTACGATCGGTTGGGCCGGTGGAGCGCCACGCGGTTAGTTACTACTACCCAGTCTGGACCAGGTTATGTCACTGGCACTAGTGGTTCACTGCATTTCACCGAGCCGCTACAGTACGCCGAAGCAGTAGACACACCATCACTAGATATTACCGGCCAGATAAGCATCGAGGCGTGGGTGAAGTACCCATCTGCTCCACCAGCGAATAGCGGGTATATTATCTTGTCAAAGGGTACTGACGGTGCTGGCGGTAGATTCAATTACTCGTTCATTATTGCCGAGGGTGATGTCTTAGTCTTCGTGTTGAGGACGTGGCCAGCGCAAGGTGGCGTTGCTTTTGCCACCACTACCCTGGGTGATGCTGGTACGGGCTGGCATCACTATGCCGTTACGTTTAATGACGTTACAGATACGGTCTATTTCTACCGCGATGGCCAGCAGTGGGGGAGCCCGCGGACGCTGGGAGTACCACTGGAGACAAATGATCATCCCGTGCGTCTTGGTCTCGACTCGCTGCCGTATGCTACAGCCTCAATGGTTGGCAACCTGGCCGAAGTTCGGTTGTGGAATGTAGAGCGCAGCAGTGCAGATATTGCCACAAACAAGAATTTGCGGTTAGGACTAACTAGTGGCCTGGTAGGCGATTGGCCGCTGTACGAAGGTGCAGGTGCCTATGCTATGGACGTGTCTGGTAACGGCAACCACGCGTTACTATCTACGACCACCGCACCGAGCTGGTCAGCAGATGGGCCAGAATTGCAGGGCACAACGTTTTCGCCGGGTACGCAGCTTGTGGCTCTAGCTGGTACCTATACTCCACTCGGGCAGTTAGAGGCAGTTACGTACGGCAATAATCTAGTGACACAGGACACCTACACGCCCGCGGATGGTTACCGTCTTGCCCGTCGCACCACCGGCGAGCCCGGCAGCTATCTGCAGGATCTAAACTACACCTACGACGCCGTGGGCAATGTTACTCATTTGGTGGACGCGTCATCAGTCGAGCCTTTAGGCAGTAACCGTACCTTTAGCTACGACAACCTAGACCGTCTAACTGGCGTCCAAGGCAGCTACAGTTACGGCAATTCATTAGATGCCTCTTCTACCTTTACCTACGATATACTAGGAAACATGAAGACCCGCGGAGATCGCAATCTGTACCGCCTAACCTACGGTAGCGTTCAACCATACCGAGCGAGCCAGGCAATTATCGGTGGTGATGGCTACGTGGCCTTTGGCTGGGACGCGGCTGGCAACATGGTGGAGAGTGGCTCTAATTTGTACGAGTATGACGGTTTTGGTCGTCTTTCTACCGCCCTATACACCGGTGGTGACACCTTCCAGGACGCCTTTAGTTATGATCACACCGGCTCCCGTGCCTACCGCACCCATGACATCCTAGGGGACGAACTAGACCCCTTAGTTACCTATAGCCTTGGTACCTATGAGCAAGATAGCGACGGTACCATCCGCCTATTCCTAGATAGCCCCAGCCGCAGGTTGGCCCAGGTAACCATTGCTCCTAATGCCAGCGCTACCGTCCAATACCTGCACCCAGATGCCCTTGGCTCATCTCCTTTGTCTACAGACGAGCTAGGGGAGCCAATAGCCATGGTAGACCAGGATGTCTATGGCCTAAACCGTGTTTCGGCTGGCACCCAGCCTACCCGCAGCTACACCGGCAAGGAGCTGGATCCGTCTGGGTGGTTATATTTTGGGGCCCGTTACTTCAGCCCCCAGATGGGGAGGTTTACGCAGGTGGATCCGGTGACGTTGAGTCTGGGGTCTATGCGCCCCTCGGACTTGGCCGGCCTCCTGGCAGATCCCAGGCGGCTGCATCCATATTCGTATGGGGCGAATAATCCGATGAAGTACCAAGATCCAGACGGTGAGTTCTTCGACATTCTGTTCGACGTGGGATTCATCGCCTACGACCTGTACCGTATTGGTAGCCAGCTAGCTACCCAGGGGCACCTGGAGAAGGGAGAACTCCTAGCCCTTGGTGCAGATATCGGTGGGGCGCTTATTCCCGGGGCTACAGGGCTTGGGATGATGGCTCGTGTAGCAATGCACGGGGACGACGTGGCGAAGGCGGGGAAGGCGGTAGTGAAGGCTACGGAGAAAATCGCACCCGATGTTGCTAAGGCGCTCGATCACGTCGATAATGCTCGGGTAACTAGCCGAGGCAGTATTAGCGGAGGTCACGATTTACCCAAAATAGTCAAGAGGGATGACATTAAGATTCAGGGTCTCGCGATAGACCCCTCAACTCAAGTTCCATACTTCTGGGCAGGGCAACGCGAGGAGTTCAAGACTGCCTTCAGGCTCGGCTTTACCCAGCAGGAGAAAATTAATACAATTCAGACACTTAAGGAATCCGCTTTGAAATTTAATCTGAAGTCAGGGTGGTACACAGATTACGTTGGGGCAGACTATAATAAATTCTTCGTGGGAGGGAATCATGCAGTTGAGACATTCATGCATGCAATTCCCCATCACATTCCTAAGCCCTGGTAATTCGCAATTTATGCTGATGTGGTCTGCA
>CAYZDG010000001.1:10702-16521 GCA_964477165.1 uncultured Gammaproteobacteria bacterium | reverse complement strand
AAGGCGGTGAGCGCGTGGCGTACTTTAGCCAGGTGCAACAGTGCGTGGCTCAAGATACGCCTAATATAGGCACCTACTACACCTGGGAAGGCAGCGATACGGCTGGTTACCAGTTGCGGGTGTGGCAGCTATTGCGCACCAACATATCTGGTTCACTGCAGCCGTGTACTAATTTAAGCCTTGATCCCGGCATTCAGCCGCCAGTGTGCTTGGATACGTCTTTGCCTCCAGCCGAATGTAACCTGGAGGACGGCGACCCCGACTGCCGTGAAGTATTTGATTCTAACGCTAATAGCCACTCGGTGCTATGGAGCCGCGTGGTGCAGGCCACGAACGATTGCCGGCAGTACCGCCGTACCGGCACCAACTTTGTATACAATGTTTCGCCCGGTCTGGCTCGTCGATGTCCAGCCGCGGCTAATGGCTGCCGGCAGTATCGCGGTGCCACTGGCGGCAACACGCGTACGGCATTGCTGGCAGACTTCGAAACTCCTTCGGCCGCTGGTTGGGGTGGTAGGCGCGCCCTAACATCTGAAGCACTACAGGTAGGCGGCCACTCACTATTAGTTCAAGGCAGTGGCGGTAGTGTTACCTAAAGTCGCACCGAACCAATAGTTATGCGGCCTGGCCACCAGTATTTGCTTTCGGTGTGGGTCAAGGGTTCAGACCGCGACCTGCCGGCCGGTGGCGTTACTCTGCGCTCTGGTTTGCGTCGGCTATTTAGCCGCCTAGGCGCTGAACCAGTGTCGGCTCAAGCCGACCCCGAGAATTTAGTGTTTAACGCCGGCGCCGAACAAATTGGTAGCGAATGGCAATTACTACACCTGGGACCAGTAACTCCTACTACCCAAAGTAATACCATGACGTTTGAAGTTACGGTTGCGTTGGCGCCTGGCTTGCGCAGCGCCTTCTTCGACAACGTACTGTTAAAGGAAGTTACCAGTGATGTGTTCGTAGTGGAGAATTCGTGGAACACACCGCAAGCCTGTGATAACCCGCCCGGCCTGCCGACTGGCATAGATACCAATCCACGAACCGAAATTGGCGCCATGGTTGGCTGCAGCCGGTACCGCGTGGGTGGGCAGCAGGTAACACTTCGGTCGTTCAATCGGCTGTGCGCCCAACAAAATGTTGGTTGCCAATCATTTATCGATACTGCCAATTCAGTGTCGCCGTTTAGTCAGAGGTTTAACGCTGTTTGTAGTCTAGACAGCCCCGCGACCACACCTACGGTTTGTAATACTGGTGGGTTCCAGCGTTGCGTGGTGGGTGTGGGTAGTACCAGTTGCCGCTACACCGAAACAGCCAATGTCAGCGATGATTTTGAGGTGCTGCCAACCGACCCCGAAGACCGAGTAACAGTGCTAAGTGATCGCGTTACCTACTTAGTCGACAATGCCGCCAATTACTGCAGCTCCGAAGTTGCCGGTTGTTCGCAGCTGGGTTTGCCGCGCATTAACAAGCAGGTATGGAATGGTACTGGAGCCGCGCCAGCTGGCGGCATTGTGGGTTGGCAGAGCACCTACAAAGTAGTGAATCCCGATCAATTCAATCGTACATTGTGCGGTACCGACCAACTATGGTGCGCGGCTCACCGGCTTTCTAGCGGTGGATCGCTTACTTTCCGCGATCCGCAAGGTACCGTAGAAGGGGAGAGCCGTACTTGCGAGTACCGTACCGGCGTGCAAGTTGGCAGCGCGCTAGTAACTGGTTGGTTCCGTACTGGTTCCGAGGATGGCTGTAGCGGTTTAACCAATTACACTCTGCCGGCCACGTACGATCCGAGCTATAACCGCTATGTTGGTATGTGTCCCGCCCAGTACAACGGCTGTACCGACTACGCTAACCCAGCACTCAACGCCACTGGTGGCCAGCTGCACAATTATTTCCTGCGCAGCAGTGTGGATAGCAGCTCATGTAATGGCCTAGTAGATATTGCTGGCGGCTGCATGTTGTTCTACGACCCCAGCCAGCCATTCTTATACAGTACGCGTTACAGCTATCCGCCTAACCGTTTGGCGGGGCAGCCGCCAGTTGCTACCTCAACCCTAAACACCAACGTTGTGCTTAAGGTGCGGCGCGACCGTAGTTGCAACCAGTGGTACACCTGCAAAGACAGCGTGGCCGTGCCGGGCAGCGCTACTGGCCAACGGGTATGCACTAGCCTAACTAGCTGCACGCAGCTTGATCCCGCGACAAACCAGTGCGCTAATCCCGGCCTCGCTAGTTTTCCCACGGGGTCGGTAAATGTGAACGAGTTTACATTCAGTAGCCCTGGTGACAGCGCCAAGTGGCGCAACTTATCTGGCTACACCGTGCCTGGCATTTTATTCTCGTCTCCGGATGTAAACTCGGTGAGTATTGGCTACTCTCCTTACAGCCTAATGAGCCAAATTGGTTTATCTGCTAAGGTCTCTAATGGAGACTTTGAACAGGAGGATGCGCCAGACAGTTTAATCTCAACCATTAGTTCTAGTGGTTCAGGTTGGCACAGCTGCATGACGGATCGAGCCGATATGCCAGCGGCGCAGGCCTGTACTTACGTAGTGGAGACTAACCACGTCGCCGAGGGCAGTGCTGCTCTGCGGTTAAGCACCACGCTGAACGCAAATTCTAGGTTATTACACGAGGATATCGCGCTCGTTCCCAATACTGCTTACGCCATAAGCGCGCAAATGAATACGGTGGATTTGCTGTACGGAGAAGTACGGCTGGATGTCTTGATTGGAGGGACATCGACAACATTATTCCACTTAGTGCAGGGTGGAGGTCATGGTTGGCAGCAAAATCAGGGTCAGTTTACCGCTCCTGCTACTGGTAACATAACCTTGAAACTCGTGGCTTCGGATGGGGCCAGCGGTAGCGCTTATATAGACGAGGTTAAGATCGAGCCGGTATTGCAAGTGAACAACCAACCGCAGTACGTAGGTCAGCAGTGCCGCGTGTATCCACGTGGCGACGCGCCGTCTTGTAGGTATACCCAAACAGACGGAGAGTACCGCGGCATCACCGGCTATTGCATCCAGCCTGACCCGCGCGACCCCAGCCGCTGCGTACAGTGGTGGCCGGTGGATGTAGTGGCTGGACAGTCTCTGGACGTGTTTGGCGAG
The DNA here is from genome assembly GCA_964477165.1 of uncultured Gammaproteobacteria bacterium. Lineage (GTDB taxonomy): Bacteria > Patescibacteriota > Patescibacteriia > CAYZDG01 > CAYZDG01 > CAYZDG01. Next base: position 13,411 of record CAYZDG010000001.1, on the reverse strand, counting down.
ACTATCAGTCTTGGATCACGTTATCCGCTTTTGTACTGCACTGAAACCACGCCAAATTCTATAGTGAGAGCATTTACTACAGCTACACGAGGATTAGATAATAGCGGCGCAATATATGAGAATATTATATTTCCAATAAACGATCAATTCCATTGGTCTTACCTTGCTAGTATTTCGGTAACAAAAGAGTACGACGCGGGCGGTAGCCCAGAATTTGCTGGTGATTTTAAATTTCTCGGCTCCATCCAGAACTGGACCGATGAATACCTCGACGATTTTTATGGTTTCTATACAGAGGCCAGTTCAATGCAGGTTATTAATAATACTGTAAGAGAAGATGGTTTTGTGGAGGGCGGCGTGGGTCACGGTTTAGCAGTAGGTGTAGTGGTTGATCCGGACACAGGCATGGTTACCGAGCTGCGTGTTAAATCTGATACTAACGATTCCTGCAACGGTGATTGCGGTGTGCGGTGGGCTATTGATTTTGTACTACATAACCGCTGTACCGTGATGACTGAGGTAGTAGCGCCAAATCTATCAAACACTGCTTGGTACAGCCGGTTTAGGGATGGCTGGTCAATAGATAATGATCTTGGTTACTCTTCTTCGCAGTACGCTGATTCATATGGTGCGAGTAACCTAACAGATGATAATTTATTAGGAGCAGAATGCGACCGCGCAATACTACCTAGTGCTGTAGGTTGTCTAGTTAATCTAGGTGTTTTTCCGCCTCCTCCACCAGGTAATGCCTACATTCATGGTGGAACACCTTACGCTCTAAATCCTGGTGGTGAGCCTGGCTTGATGTGTACAACAGCGACTAGCAACAGCTGTATTGAGCAGGCTGAGAAGGATGCTTGTTTTGCTGATAATGGTTATTGCACTGGATTTGTAGGTCCATCGTCAGCCGCTATTAGCGGTGATCTTACAGCTGGTGCTAGTCGTTTATCGCAACTCTTCGCTCGTAGTTATAAAACTTGGACACCAGACACTACAGGTGGATGGAGACGATCAAGAGCAGGAACGTATTTGATTAACGACTGTAATGACGACTTAATTAAGGCGCGTATGTCCAATGCCACCGGTGTCGACGCAACAACCGGTTGCTGGGATAGACGTAAGCAGCTGACATCTCTTTCTGGTGCCGAGTTGCCGGAGGTGACAAATATTACCATCAACAATGAGCCGCCCGGTGGTGAGGTAACTCTTAGTGCCGGTGCCACTGTAAATCTTAGGTTTTATGCGTCGGTGGATGCCGACCGGCTGCCATTGCGTTACATCAAAATTAATTGGGGTGACGAAGAACAGAATTTGGGTGAGTTAAGTATTAATAATCAACTGTTTAGCATAGAGCACCTCTATGATGATGTTACGGCGCTGGATGATTGCGCTAGCGGCACCGGTAAGTGCGCCACGATAAAGATACAAATCGAGGATAACTGGGGCTTCTGTAACGGTGGGTCTGTTGATAGTTACCTCATTACCTCCGAAGACTTTAGGCAGGACAGGGCTGGCTGCGGATCGAACCCCAGTCGCTGGACCACTGCCCCCACAACTATCCGCTTTACTACTGGCGGCGGAGGCGGCGGTTTTGGCACGTAAAAATGTAGCCAATTATGGTGACGTCTAAATTCTCATTTTGGCCCCGCTTTGTACGCGGGGTAGCAGTGGTGTTGCTGGCGGCCATTGCGCTGACTACTGTACCCGCTCTTTCTGGCGGAGGGTCGCAAGGTAAAGAAACGACCTTTACTAGGTCTCTGTCGAATATCAGCTTGGCACTGACAGTGTCAGTGGCACACGCGCAGGATCCGACTACTCAAGAAATGGTAGATCAAGCACGAGCCTATACTCGCGCTCGAGCAGAAGCTAAAGAATGCGATTGGCTCTGCGGGCTGATTAAGAACGGAATGTATTCCCTTATCCAATTCTTCGGCTGGATGACAGTGACACTATTTAAAGTGTTGGAGATTGTAGCCACGTATAACGGCTTTACCACCGAGCCAATTGTAGTAAAGGGGTGGACTATTGTACGGGATATTTGCAACATGTTCTTTATTTTTGCCATGTTACTTATTGCCTTTGGTACTATTTTGCGCATTCAGGCTTACCACTACCGCAGCCTGCTGTTTAAAGTTGTGCTAATGGCCGTGCTAATGAACCTGTCTAAGTCTATTGTTGGTGTGCTTATAGACCTTTCGCAGATAGTAATGTTGAGTTTTGTCAGCGGCTTTAAACACATGGTAGCTGGCAGTTTAGCGCAAGCCTTGGGCATGGATAAATTGTTACAGTTAGAGCCTACCGCGACAAAGGATTCAGTGAATAACGCGGCCGGCATTGGTGGTGTAGTGAATGACGGTTTTGTAGCTAGCGCTGGCACATTGGTGTCATCATTTATTTTAGCGGCGCTTATTATGGCGCTTATTTTTATTACCGTTCTTGCCATTACGGTGCAGCTTATTGTGCGCGTAATAAAGCTATGGATCCTTACCATTATGGCGCCCATTGCTTTTGCTGGCACCCTGTTTAAGGGTGTCGGTTCGATGGCTAGTAAGTGGTGGGATGAATTAACTAAGGAACTAGTAGCTGGCCCCACTCTAATGTTCTTTTTGTGGTTAGTATTAGCCATTAGCTCGGCCAACAGCGGCGAGGTAATCGGCACTGTCTCTGACGAACCGTTTAACCCGCTCAATCTGGCGGCCGCCAGCGCTG
>CAYZDG010000001.1:0-10692 GCA_964477165.1 uncultured Gammaproteobacteria bacterium | reverse complement strand
AAGGAGCTAGTGGCTGGCCCCACTTTAATGTTCTTTTTGTGGTTAGTATTAGCCATTAGCTCGGCTAACAGTGGCGAGGTGTTTGGCACTAGCACTAATGACGGATCGTTTAACCCGCTCAATTTGGAGGCCGCGAGCGCCGGTGCTTTAATTAACATGTTTGTAGTCGTCGGTCTACTGTGGGCTGGTTTGGCCGCGGCCAAGGCTGGCGGCACGGCCGCGGCCGGGGCAGTTGGCTTTGGGTTGGGCAAACTTACTAGTGTGGGTAAGGGTACGGCGCGGTTGGCTGGTAAGGGTGCAATAGGTACGGCGAAGTGGGGCGGGAGGTGGGCACGGGAGGCAGGTTCAAGAACTGGTATTAATACCGCGTTGGCAACAGCTGGTGAGGGGTTGAAAGAAACCGGCGTTGGCAAGACAGTGAGGTTCTTTACACCGACCCAGATTAAGAAGCGTTGGGAGCTGCGTGACCAGCGGCGCAAGGAGCGTGAAGTAACGCAGATGTCTAGTATCGAAACGGCGGCAAGCAATTTAGGAATGGAGGGAACGACATCTTGGGTTCAGAAGGCTAAGCAGCGACGTGGCGCGCGCTATAAGGCTGAAAGTAATAAGCAGGTGGCCGAGCGACAGAAGCTGCTCGCCGAGCAGGGTATTACCGATGACGTTACTGTACGTGCTGCCTTGGACTCCAACATGAAGAATGGCAAGGTAGTGGATGGAATTCAGCAAACGGCACTACTCTATCAACTCCAGAAGCACGGCATAATTAAGAACAATAAAGCAGACGATGACATTATTAAATATACCGAGGGCATGGCGAATGTTAACGCTATGCGTAGCTCGATGAAGGGAGTATTTAAGGATAGTGATACTACTCGCATTGATGCGGCGACCGGCAATGTTCGTGGTCGGCCAGAGGTGCAAGAATCTGTGAATGAGGACCTAAAGACTGATACTCGTGATGGCGAAAAGGTGAAGCGTTTTAAGGATATCGACAAGCGAGTCATGGGCACAGAAGATGGCCGCGTAGCTGATACTACAGCCGAGGCTTTGCTCTTAAGTGATTCATTCGATTCTGTTTACTACGGTAAGTTAGGCAAGAGGAAAGAGGATGTTAATCGCGCTTACCTACTAGCAATAAAGAACACAACTGATCAAGAGGCGCGGCAGAAGTTGCTTACTAAATTTAATGGTGTTACCGCTGCTGATCGCGCTAAAGCGCAGGGTGTAGATGTTGGGCAACAGAAAGATGTGGAGATCGACGACGCTGGTTTTGTTAGTAATGACGCTGCTCTAGCTACGATGCAGACGAAGTCTTATGTTAAGCAGCAAAATAAGACTGATACCGAGGCGCGGAATTTGCGCGGTCAAAATAAGCCTCGTTCCGAGGAGCAGAAGGCGTTCACCGATGTATTGGCGGGGGTCAAGTTGGATAATAATTCTAAATATGGGGATGCGGCTCGCGGATTAGAGAAGGCTATAATAATGAAAAAGTATAAACATCCAATTGAGGAATTCGCTTCTATGGATGAGCAAGATAAGGCTCTGAAAGAAATAGATAAGGAAATATTGCAACCTAAGAAGCTCGTTGATTTTATTCGTACTAACCTTGCGGAGCTAAGCACTATAAATCGTGAAACGGAAGAGACAAAATGGACGAGCACTGTGGAGGTTATTAAGAAGGCGGAAGAGGCACTCATTGAAGGTGTTAGTAATAGCCTAAAAGCCTCGGGTAAGAAGTATATGGATTCAAAGGGAGTAGAAATGAGCGCGGCTACTATGGTGCAGCAGCAGCTTGGTGGTTCGTACGGCGCCGAACTAGATAATTTGAGCAAAATGGCAGAACGTGGTGTTGTTACTGATGCTGACCTGCAGCAGCGTGCGGCGAGTATGAATAGTGGTCTAGCAGCGCGGCTCAATACCACAGTATTGCCTAATGTTCAGCCGATTGGCGCTTTTGGTAAGGCAGTTGGTTGGAAGCCGCAAGATCAGGCTACTGTTGCGGCTTTTGTGCCTGGTATAGCTAAGCGATATGTTACACCTACACAACGCGTGGATCGCGTGGTGGAGCGTGGTGGTCGGAATTTGTATGCCGGTGATAACCTTAAATTTGGTCGGAGGTTCGAGGGAGTGAGTGGCATCCGCGGTCAGATGGAGGCGGCATATAAGAACGTCGAAGAGAAGGAGCGTGAAAAAGCGTTAAAGCCAGTAGTTGCGCAGATTAACGCGCTATTATTGCGATTGTCGGACGTGAAGGGTCTGGATAAAGTTCAGGATGTTGAGATAGAGAATATTAAGAACGATCTTTTGAACGCAATGACAACTAAGGATACTGAGGGTAAATACTCAGGCTCTAAGCCTATAGCGGAACTCAATCGAGACGAGATTAGTAATATTTTAAGTCGTATCCAGAAGCTTGGTAATCTTGCTTAGTCTATGCCCGTTTCTCATGACACCATTGAAACAGCCCGCGCCGCGGCGGCCAGCGCCATTACCGCTGTTGTAGTGGATGAGGCGCAGCGGCCGGCAGTGGTGGCGGCGTGCGATACGGCACTGTGGGGCATTACTCCGTACAATGAATTAACCCAGTATCTACAGGAGGTAGCTGAACTGCCGCAGCCGTTAGCTGAAGCGTTGATTAAAAAGTTAGACGTCGCAGTTAAGCCAATGTGGCAGCAGGTATGGGCGCAGTTAGATGAGCAACAGCGGCAGTGGAATAAACAAGGCCTGTCGGAGGATTACACGACGTGGGCAGCCGACCTTGACGCCGACGTCGCGGTGGCCGCGCCAGAGCTGGCGCAGGAGTCGTCAGTTACACGGCTGTTGGCCGAGCTGTTAGATGGTGGCGATCGGTGGGATACCACGGTATTACTGGCTTGGCTGGCACAGCAGGGGCGACTGGTAAGCGTAAGCATGCAAGACCGTGATATCCGTGAGGATTTCACTACTTGGGTAAGCGGCTCCCTCGGCGGCGGTCAGGGCAAACCGGCGTTGGTAATACCGGCGCCAGATCAGTGGGGCATTCCGCTTACCGCGTTGTTGCTTCAGTACTTACTAGAGGTACGTCTAGGTTGGCGAGCCGAGCAGGCGGCTATGGCTGCGATGTATTTAAGTCAGCAGCTAGCTCGGGCGAGCGGCGAGCATCGCTATGCCACCGCGGTGTACGGCGACGAGGTCACGGGAGAATTTCGTTGGCGGCCGGTGCGCCTGCAAGAAGGCACGGTCGTTTTTGCAGACTAGCGTTGGTATAAACGTCGTAGAGACGGGTTTGAAACCCGTCTCTACGTGTTTTATAACGTGCACCGGCCTACGCTCTTTCCACGTAACTATCCGTCTCGGTATTTACAATAATCTTGTCGCCGGCGTTAACAAACATTGGTACGCGTAATTCGGCGCCGCCAGATAGCGTGGCCACCTTGGTGGCGTTACCAGCGGTGTCGCCTTTGGCGCTGCCTGGTGTTTCGGTTACCAGCACAGCTACTTTGGTGGGTAGGGTGGCGGCCACGGGCTGGCCTTTAAAGTACAGCACGTCTACTTCTTGGCCTTCGCTAAGGTAGCAGCCCTTATTACCAAGTTGAGCGTCGGTAAAAGAGAACTGGTCAAAATCCTCGGTGCCCATAAAGGCATAACCATCACTATCCTTATACAAAAAGCTGGCCTTACGTCGCACAATGTCGGCTTCGGGAAAGGTGTCGGACGGCTGAATAGTGCGTTCTAACGTTGCTCCAGTAAGAAGGTTGCGCATTTTAGTGCGCAATGTGGCGCCACCGCGAGCCACCTTAATATGTTGGGTAAAGATGACTGTCCAAGGGCTGTTGTCTATTTCAACTACCGTGCCCAGCTTCAGCTGGTTCATTGTTAGGGTCGGCATGGGGAGCAGGTATTATATGCGGCGTTCCGTAGAGACGTTGCAGTGCAACGTCTCTACTTCTGTCCCCTAACGTACGGCAGTAAAGCCATGAAGCGGGCGCGCTTAATTGCTTCGGCCATGGCGCGCTGGTGCCAGGCGCACACACCGCTTTTGCGGCGCGGTACGATTTTGCCGTACGAGCTGGTGAAGCGCTGCAGGATGCCGGTTTCCTTGTAGTCGACGCCGCTTAGGTTGTTGGCGCAGAAGTAGCAGAAGCGATCGCGAGTAAGCGGGGTTGGAGCGGCGTAGGTGCGACGTGGGGGCATAGGGGGAGGGGAGCTTGTAGGAAGTTAGCTTGTAGCTTGTAGGGGACAGTGGGGAAAAGCTTGTAGGAAGTTAGCTTGTAGCTTGTAGGGGACAGTGGGATGCATTTGCATTTTCTACAAGCTACAACCTACCAGCTACAAGCTAGAAAGGGATTTCCTCGACCTTGATTTCGTTATCTTCAATCGGTTGGTCTGGAATAGGGGCTGCGGCAGTGGTCGCTTCGGGGCGCGCCGGACCATTGCCACCAGACGGGGCGCGTTCGAGCATTATTAATCCTTCGGCAATAATTTCGGTGCGGAAGCGCTTGTTGCCGGTTTGATCGTCCCACGAGCGCGTTTTAATACGTCCCTCGACGTACACCCGCATACCTTTGTGCATGTACTGCTGACAGATTTCGGCCAGGCGACCCCAGGCTACCACGCTGTGAAATTCAGTTTCTTCTTGACGCACGCCAGCCTGATTGGTCCAGCTGCGGCTAGTAGCGACGCCGAGTGAAGCTACCGACTGGCCACTGGGCGTAGTTCGTACTTCTGGGTCACGGGTTAGGTTGCCGATGATCATGGCGCGGTTGAGGTTGACCATAGGAGTAGGTGGGTAGGTTTTAGGTTGTAGGTGTTAGGGGGAGTTGTTGGTCTCTAGTCTCTAGTCTTTAGACATTCGGATTTAGTATTTTTCTGTGTACTGTGTACCGTTTTCTGTTTTAAACGTTGTCGGTTGGGGTAGACAAGATCTCGTCTAACTTTTGATCGAGGTCTTTCAGCTCAACCTTGGGTTTGGCTGGAGCGGCCGTACGCGGGCGGCGGCTGCCGTGACGTTCGCTGGTACGATCGCCTGCATCACGGTCGCGCTGGCGGCTGGCCATGCGCTCCTTAGCCTTTTGTAGGCGACCCTGCTCATCGCTGCTCACGATACGCTTTTCTACAATTAGGTATCGTAGCACGTTCGGCAGCAGCCGCAGGCCATACTGCAGAGCGGGCAGGGTGTGGGGCACGGCACGGAACTCCACCACGGCATAGGTGCCGTAGCGCTGACCTTCAATAGCATAAGCCAGGCGCATACGGCCTAGGGTGGTGCTATTCATAATAGTAGCGTCTGCCTTCTGCAGTGCAGCCTGCAGGGCGTCGGTTACAGTGTTTACCTCGGTGTCCTCGACGCCGGGGTGAATGATGTAGGTGCACTCGTAGTGCTGCTGATCTTCGCGCATGTCATTTTGTAGTTACCTCGCCGACTTGGGGGAGAGGATTCCCCTTCGCCAAGGCTTTGGGGAATATGGATAACGTTTGTGGCGGAACCTTACAATTATGAAGAAATCCCGTCAAGTGAAGGCGGTGCATGGGGGCATGACGCATCGTAGAGACGGGTTTGAAACCCGTCTCTACGGTTGGTGTATTTGATAACGTTGGGTATGATGCCCCCATGCACCAATATATCTTCTTACTTGGTCGTGAAGCAGCCCTAGGCGCGGCCGAAGTGGCGGCTACTGGCCAATTTGCTAGTTTTGACGTCGCCGTCAGTGGCGGCGAGGTGCTGGTCGCCAATAGCGACGGGCCGTTGGAGAATCCGCAGGCATTCCTGGATCGTTTAGGCGGCACAGTGAAGATCGCCGAGGTTGTAAAGCAAAATCCATCAGCACCATCAGCTGATGATCTATTGGAGTTATTACCAACCGAAGGCAAGGTGCACTTTGGTATAAGTTGGTACGGCGGTCATGCTCCGAATATCGACCAGCTGGGTCGGCAAATTAAAACAAAGCTGCAGGCGCGAGATCAGTCAGCTCGGTTCGTCAGCAGCCGTAATAATCCGCTATCGTCTGTCATCGTGCGCACGCAGAAATTATTGGGCGCCCGTGGTTGTGAAATTATTGTTGTCGAGACCCGGCACAACTCGTATCTACTGGGGCGGACGTTAGCCGCGCAAAATTTTATTGAGTATGGACGCCGAGATGCCGGCCGGCCTAACCGCAATATTGGTCGCGGCATGCTGCCCCCTAAGGTAGCGCAGGTGTTACTTAATCTGGCACGGGTTAAACCTGGCGCCACGGTGCTGGATCCTTTCTGTGGCACTGGCACTGTATTACAGGAAGCATTAGTGATGGGAGCTGGCCGCGTTGTTGGTAGCGACGTTGACGACGCCGCGATTACCGAAGCGCATGACAACCTTACCTGGCTGCCGCGGCGAGCAAGGGTCGCGGGAACGTGGGAGGTATACCAGCATGACGCGCGCATGCCCGACGCAAATTTGGCGGCTGGCAGTGTCGACGCAATTGTTACCGAGCCGTACCTCGGGCCGTTGCGGCCGCCGCGCCAGCGCGAGGCAGTGGCCAAGATCATCGTTGAGCTAAAAAGGCTCTATCAGACGTCGTTTACTTGTGCGGCGGCCGCGCTTTGTCCTGGTGGCCGTCTGGTCGCCGTGCTGCCGGTAATAGGGGATATGTCAGCAGCAGATATAGGGTCGTTACCAAGCCTGCAACAGGTGAATCCGCTGCCTTTGGCACTAGCCGCGCAGTTCGGCGTAACAAATGAACAACCATTGATATACCGGCGTCCCGGGCAGGCAGTGGGGCGGGCGGTTGTCGTTTGGGAAAAAATGTAAATTCGGAACGTCGGTTGATTCAGAACATCGGAATGTCGGTTTTTGTACCGGTGTACTGATGTTCTGACGTACTGATGTTCTGAATTACTGTTTCGTGGTATAATTATCGCGTTCTATGCCTACCGAGAACGCCGCCACAGAGCAGCGAGCCAGCGTGACGCCCGCCTCGTCGCTCGGCGTAGTGGTGCGTGCCAGCGACGGCAGCTTCCGCGTGTGGCAAGACGGCGAGTGGCGGCTGTTAGCCGCGGCGCCAACAGTAGCAGCTCCGGGCAAGCCAACCTTTAGCGGGCCGAACGCCGCCAGTTACTTTAGTGCCGACGAAGAGCAGGAGGCGAGGAAGCTGGCACAGCGGCTAGATACGGCACCCGAGCATAAGCGATACTCACTGGCTAAAATTATTAGTCAGCTGCAGGAGCGAGCAAAAGTTGATGTGGCTGCAGCAGCGGCTGACGCATTTCGGCGCGCTGTACTTACTTTTCTCCGTGGCACTCGGGGTCCAGTAGATTTTGGCGCGGTGTTAGTGCGACCAGTTGATCAGTCTGGCGTAGGTTTAACCGCGGCACAGTCGCAAGCGCTCGTTGCGATTTTATCGGTAATTGGAGATAAGGTGCGTGCCGAGGGTGGTGAGGTAATGGATGATCCGGCACCGGCATCAAGGCCGGCCGCGGCGTTCGTTCCCCCCGTGTCGTCGGTAAAAATCACGCCCCCCGTCAAACCAACCCCCGTTGTCCCCGCGCCGCCGCGGCCAGCGCCGATTGTACCCCCACCGCCATTAATGCCAATTCGTCCTAATTTGCCACGGCCAGCGCCGGCAGCGGTTAACGACGTTCGTCCGGCTGTAGCCCCGACGCCACGGCCAATTCCGGCGCGCCGTCTAGTTGGCCCGGTGGATGAGTTGCGCCAAATGGATCTAGTAACATTTCGTACTATGGGCGCCACACCGGCGGATCAGGCCAACGCCGTAGTGGCTAAAGTACAGGCGCTTGGTCGCGAGTCATTAACGCGCCACGCCGAAGGTTTAGCTGCCTGGCGCGAGAGCCCGGTGTATACTGCTTACCGTACCATTGGCCTGCAAAGTATTCAGCAGGGCAAACCAGTGGCCCAGGTGGTGGCTGAATTGTTTCGCGATGGTCAATCAACGCTGACCGAGGCCGAGTTCAACGCCGTGGCCGACGCCAATCGTCGCCTCCGTTTCTAATAACTATATGGCGCAACTTCAACACTTTGTGGTTCCCCAGTTTATTGATATCGAAAGCAAGATTTTGGGACCTATTACCACGCGTCAGTTTTTGTGGGTGCTTGGCGCGGGATTAATATTCTTCATTGCCCTGCGGACGTTGCCGGTACCGGCCTTCATCGCCGTGGCCGTGCTAGACGTAGCGGTGTTTGGCAGCTTTGCATTTCTTAAAGTCAATGGTCAGTTTTTTCATAACTTTTTAGTTAGCATCATTGCCTACGGGCGGAGACCGCGGTTGTATCTATGGTCTATTGGCGGCAACGAGACGCAAAATACTGCGTCAGTACGCCCTGTAGTCGCTAATGATGCGCGTCCGGCGGTGCCGGCCGGGCGACTGAACGAGCTAGCGCTGCTAGTGGATACCGGCGGCACCTACCAAGCTGTAACCGCGTTCAAGGACATTCCACCTATCCCCGACGACCATGCCGCCAAAACCTAAAATCAAAAAAACTCCGGCCGCGGCTGTATTGCCGTTTTCGTACCTGCGCGAGGGTACCGTTATTATGCGCGATGGCAGCCTGCGGGCCGTGCTACTAGCGTCGTCCATAAACTTCTACTTAAAGTCCGAAACCGAGCAGAACGCTATTGTTAGCGGCTATATTGGCTTTTTAAACACCCTTAGCTTCCCCTTGCAAATCGTCATTCAGTCCCGCCGCCTAAATATCGACGGTTATCTAGCACAGTTGGAGCAGTTAGAGAGTAAGCAAACCAATGAGCTACTGCGGCTGCAGACAGCCGACTATCGTCAGTTCGTAAAGGAGTTGCTGGAGCTGGAGGATATTATGACCAAGCGGTTCTACGTAGTTATTCCTTACGATCCGGCAGGGGATAAGACGCGTAGTTTTTTCAGCCGGCTCACGGCAGCCCTTTCCGCCCCGGCGGCCGTAGCCATGCGCGAGGAAAAATTCCGCCGTGCTGCCGAAGATTTAGGTAAGCGAGTGGCGCTGGTACAAAGCGGCTTGGGGCAAATTGGTATCAGCACGGTCTCCCTTGATACGTCTAGTCTTATCGAGCTGTTCTACCGCACCTATAATCAAGAAGTCGCCGATACGCAGCCACTAGCCGCATTAGGCAAGCTGCAGGTTGAGGGGAGCTTGTAGCTTGTATAAAATGCACCCCGCACCCCTACAAGCTACAAGCTAAATTCCTACAAGCTATCCATGCCCGACTCACCCCAGTTTACTCCCGCTGACCTTAACCGGTCGTTTACACCGCCGAACCCCGCGGCGACGGTTGTGCCGCCGGTTCAGCAGCGCCGACAGGACGCTGCCCAGCTGGAGGCCGAGCAGGTGTATCGCCGCGGCGTGGTGTCGGTGCGTGAGTTGCTGGCGCCGCCCAGCTTTAAGGTTGACCCTAATTTTGTGCAGCTCGGCGGAGTGTTCGCCCGGACCCTATTTGTTAGCGCCTACCCGCGCTACCTCACCGTGGGGTGGTTCGCCAGCGTCATTAACTACAGCGCCACGCTAGACATTGCCATTTACTTCTACCCCTTGGCCGCGGATGTGGTACTTAAGAAGATGCGCAAGAAGGTAGGCGAGCTAGAAGCGCAACTGTCAGAGGACAGCGAGCACGGCGCTCCGCGTGATCCAGCGCGTGAGGCCGCGGTGCGTGACCTCGAGCAATTACGTGATGATCTTACCCAGGGCACCGAGCGGTTCTTTCAAGTTGGTCTATATGTGACATTGTACGCTCCTTCGGCCGCTGAACTCAACCGACTCACCGAGCGGGTCGAGGGTATTATCGGCAGCCGCATGGTTTACACCAAGCGCGCCTTTTTCCAAGCCGAGCAAGGTTTTAACACCACTTTGCCTTTGTCCGACGACGAGCTGGGCTTATCACTGAACTTAAATACCTCACCGGCTGCTGCCAGTTTTCCTTTCACTTCGGCTGATCTTACCAGTGATAGCGGCATTATGTACGGAATAAATCGGCACAACAACAGCCTTATTATCTTCGACCGCTTCAGTCTGCAGAACGCCAACATGGTGGTATTTGCCACCGCTGGTAGCGGTAAGAGCTACGCGGTAAAGCTAGAGATACTGCGCAGCTTAATGTTGGGCACTGACGTCATCGTCATCGATCCTGAAATGGAATACCGCCATTTGTGCGAGGCAGTGGGCGGCACTTACATCAATGTATCACTGACGGCCGACACCAAAATCAACCCCTTCGATTTGCCGGCAGCAGCAGCGGGCGGAGAAACTAAGGCGTCTGATGTCATTCTTACCGCTGTCATCGCCATTAAGGGCTTGCTGCGGCTAATGGTCGGTGGCCTTACGCCGCAGGAGGATTCACTGCTCGATCGCGCCATTTTGGAAACATACGCCAAGAATGACATTACCCCGAGCGCCGACTTGAGCAAGGTCACCCCGCCGCTAATGGACGATTTAGTGCAGGTGCTTGGTGGCCTCACTGGCGGTGAGAGTATTGTACAGCGCCTTGAAAAGTATACCGCCGGCACTTTCGCTGGGCTGTTCAACGCGCCGACCAATGTACGGTTAAGTAATCAACTAGTAGTGTTCTCGGTTCGTGATTTGCAAGACGAACTGCGGCCGCTGGCCATTTACAACATCATCCTGTTTATTTGGAGCGTGGTGCGCAGCGAGTTGAAGAAGCGGATGTTGGTAATCGACGAAGCCTGGTGGTTAATGCAGTACGAGGATTCGGCGCGTTTTATCTATGCCTTAGT